>DATBTA010000231.1:0-1899 GCA_036559505.1 Pseudolabrys sp.
TGTTTGAAAAGTGAATCTGGGATTGTTACGCCGCGCTCTTGCGGCCCCACAACCTGGCAGAAGCGATGTCGGCGCCTTTGCGGATCGCGGCAAGCTTGAGCCACACCACCGGCTCGATCACCCATTCGCGCTTGGTGAAGGTGCCGAAGCCGCAATCGGTCGATGCGATCACCCGTTCGCGCTCACCGACCGCGCGCACGGCCTCTTCGATCCGGCGGGCCACGACTTCGGGGTGCTCCACGAAATTGCTGGTGGTCTCCACGACGCCGGGAATGAGCAACATATCTTTTGGCAGCGGATACTTCTTGAGCGCATCGTATTCGTGCGCGTGACGCGGATTGGAGAACTCGATCGACAGCGCACCGACTTTGGCCTGATAGAGCGCCGGCAGAATCTTCTCGAGCGGAATGTCGTGAATGTGCGGGCCTTCCCAGTTGCCGTAGCAGACATGCAGCCGCACGTGGTCGCGCGGGATGCCGGCAATGCCATCGTTGATCGCCTGCACGTGCCGCTCGCAACGCTTGATGAAACCGGCGTCGTCGAGATCGCGGTACATCATGACGCGATCCATGGCGAGATCGGGCGCGTCGATCTGCAGGATCAGGCCCGCTTTATGGATGGTCTGGTATTCATTCTTCATCTCACGCGCGATTGCGTCGAGATAATCGTCATGCGTCTTGTAGAAGGCGTTGAGCATCGTGGTCGAAATGATGCCAGGCGAGGGCGCGGTCATAAACCGTTCGGAAAATGCGCCGAGCTCGTCCGCGATCTTGTTGAAGCCCGCGGCCTCCTCGGTGATCGGCTTCAGGTCCTTATATTTGATGTCGGCCTGCGCTTCGGGCGCGCCCTGCTGGCTCTTGGGCGGGTTGGGGAAGCGGCGTGACAGATAGGCCAGTAGCTCGGGGAATTCCTCGAATTCGCGGCCGCGGCGGCGCTTCGATACGCCGGCGAAACCGGTCATCCGTTGCGGCACGTAGGTCTGGAAGCCGATGCGGCGCTGCTCGCCGTCATTGCCGATATCGATGCCGGCCTTCATCTGCGCGGCAACGACGTGGCGCACCGCCTGGTCCATCTCCGACGTGAGCACTTTCGGGTCGTAATCCGTGCCCTCTTCCTGCGCCACCAGCAGGTCGGAGAGCTTCTCGTTGCGCGGCAGGCTGCCGACATGGGTGGTGAGGATGCGGTCGCGGCTGAAAATCATCGCAAAACTCCAACGCTCACGCTGCAAAGAAGGCGTCACATTAGCGGCAATTTCCTTGCCGTACAGCGACCCGGACAGGAATGGGCTCTATAACCGCAGCGACAGGCCGGAATTATAATCGCATTGCGAGGGCCGCCCGCGGCCCGCATAATTCCAGCAAAACAAGCGGCGTATGGCCGCCGGGGAGGAAGCTATGGCAGTCGCGGTTGCGGCAGCGGCCGAAGCCGGGGCGGTGGGCGCAATCCCACGTGATTACAATTTCGCCGCCGACGTCCTGCAGAAAAATCTCGATGCCGGCCGCGCCGGCAAGCCGGCCTATATAGATGTGCGCGGCACGCACACTTACGGCCAGCTCGCCGATCGCGTGGCCCGCTTCGGCGCCGCGCTGAGGGGCCTCGGCGTCAAGCGCGAAGAGCGCGTGCTGATCGCGCTGCTCGACACCATCGACTGGCCGACGGCGTTTCTCGGCTGCCTGAAGGCCGGCATCATTGCCGTGCCGGTCAACACGCTGCTGACCGAGGACGATTACCGCTTCATGCTTGCCGACAGCCGGGCCAAGTGCCTTGTCGTGTCGGAGGCGCTGTTTCCGCGCTTCGAGAAGCTGATCAAGCAAAGTCCCGATCTCGAGCACGTCATCGTCTCGGGTGAGAATCCTCATGGCTATCGTCTGTTCGAGGATGTCATCGGCGCCGACGAGC
>DATBTA010000232.1:0-2149 GCA_036559505.1 Pseudolabrys sp.
AGAATCGTATGTGCAGCGCAGCAATTCGCGACCGAATGCCGCTCAGCGCCAGGGTTCGGCAAAGCCGCGAATGAGCGCCACCAACGCGGCGCGGTTATGCACACCGGTTTTGTCGAAAACTCTTTTCAAATATTGCCGCGCGGCCGCAACGCGAATGCCCAGCGCCTCGGCGATGGTCCCGAGGTCCTGGCCCTCCGCAAGGCGCACGGCGACCTCGCTTTCCCGTCTGGTCAACCTGAAGGCGTCGGCGACCATCTGCCGTTCGATCGAGGGGCTTGTACCGGGCACGGTCAAGAAGATCGCGACGGCGGCGCTGCCCGAGCCCGGCACCACGGCACCCAGCCGCCGCATTGGTAGAAACGCAAGTTGGAGCGGGGGCCGGTGCGAGGGGCGCGCGAGCGCAAGCCTTACCGGTTCGGATGCAGAGTCGGAGGCGGCTTGTGCAAATGCCACGCGCATTTGGCGCGTAGCTTCCGACGTCGCTGCGGTGAGGCCGCCATTGAGTGCGAGGCCGTCTGCCTCCGCGACAATGCTCAAGGCTTTCGAGTTGGCATAGACGGGCACGCCACGCGCGTCGGCCAGAATGACCCCGGAGTCCAGCCGGTCCAATACCCGCGTCAAGATCGCATAGCCTTCACTTGCGATGCGCAGCCGCATGCTCAGCTCAACCGCCGTCGCAATGTGCGGAAGAAGGGTTTGCAGCGTTCCGATCTCATCCGCATCGAAATCGCGATCGTTGCGGGGCCGGCAGATGGAAAGATGAAACGGGCCGGAAGGCACGAGCCCAATCACTCCGGCGCCGTAAAAGCCGTTGGCCGGACGGATGACCTCGTTGTAGAGGGTCGAGTTCTCATACTCGCGCTCGGACCAGAGATGAAAGGTCGAGATCGCCCTATTCAGCGGCATCGTGGCGGCGAATGGAGCGAACAACTCCGCGGCCTCACGTGAGCGAAACAGCGTTCGTTCGCTGTCGTCCAACCCGGCATAGGCGGCGAGGTCCAAGTTTCCGCCGCTACCGATCAGATGCAGCGCGGCCTGACCTCCATCGAGGAGGCCAACCAAGGACGCAACGGCTTCGTCCCACGCCACAAGACCGGCCGCCGCGGCATAGAGCCGTTCGATAACCCCGAGAATCCGGCTGTTGGTCTGCATCGCTTGGTACCAGATGGGAGCAGCGGGGTCCTGCGTCCCATAGTAGGCTCCGGCGGTGGCCATTCGCCGAATGGCGGCTTTGGCAATGACATCATCGATGCCACGCACAGCGCTGCGGGCCAAGCGTTGGCCAGCGGTCTGGGCGACAAAATCTTCGGCAATATCGGCAACGATACGATCAACGGTCTAGGCGGCAATGACTTCATCGACGGCGGCGCCGACCAGGATTTCTACAAGGGTGCAAAGGGCGCAGACCGCTTCGTCTTAACGGACACCGCGGTCGGCGCCACCCGCGATGTGATCCAGGACTTCCATCATAATCAGCACGATCGCATCAATTTATCCGCGATCGACGCCAAGGAGGGGCCGGCCGGCAATCAAGCCTTCCACTTCATCGGCCATCATCAATTCTCCGGCAAGGCCGGCGAGCTTCGCTTTGCCAATCACATCGTGAGGGGCGATACCGACGGCGACGGCATTGCCGATTTCGAGATCCGCGTCTCCCACGTCTCAGAGCTGGTGAAGGGCGATTTTATTTTGTAGCAGTTGTACTTCGCTAGCGCGACAGCACGAACACTGCCTGCTCGCCGAACAGATTCTGCGCGAAATTCGGCAGTGAGACCCCAAGTTTCCGGCCATAGGCGTTGAGGGCCACGACGCGGTCGACCTTGGCGCCGATATCCTCGCAGAGATTGCGGAAATCCTTGATGGTGCAAAGATGGATGTTTGGCGTCTCGTACCAGCGATCTGGCAGGTTGTCGGTGCGGGGCATCTTGCCGCCGAACAGTAGCCGCGCCCGCACATTCCAATGGCCGAAATTTGGAAACGACACGATGACGTGCCTGCCGATGCGCAACAACTGCTCGAGCACGTCGCGGGGCGAATAAGTGGCCTGGATGGTCTGCGACAGGATGGCGTAATCGAAGGCGAGGTCCGGGTAATAGACGAGGTCGGTGTCGGCGTCGCCCTGGATCACGGCCAAGCCTTGCGCCACGCA
>DATBTA010000233.1:0-2068 GCA_036559505.1 Pseudolabrys sp.
CGGCCTCAAGGCGGCCTGGTCGATGGCGACAACGTTTATCCGGCTTGCGCTTCTTCTAAGACGGCAAACACATCTTTGAACGCGTTATCTCGCTTGCAGCTGCGCGTTTTCATCCTCCGAGGGCGATCGCAATGCCCACCAGTGCGGCGCCGACAATGACCATGACAAGACCCGTCGGCCAGGGCCGAAGGCCGGCATAACGCGCAAAAATAACTCCGCAAAAAAACAAGGAGACCACGGCGACAGCGTTGGAGATTCGCAGCGCCGTTTGCACATTGTCGAAGACGAGAAAAGGAATTACGACCGGAAAGGTCGACAGAATTACAAGGATGCAAACGCCTAATGCGCCCAGCCAGTCGCGCCCGGAGAGTCTGGGGCGCGTTTCGGACTCCGGCAGCCGCTGAAGTCCTTCTCGAATCAAGTCCAGCTGCGGGGGTTGAAAAATCGACGCCAGCAGCGGAGGGAGCGCATCTGCGATGGTGCGGTGGGCGCTTTCACGATCGATCGTTCCACGCACGTCCCGCAACAACAAGGCATTGCTGCCTCGCTCGGCAAGGCGCGCCATAAGATACATCCCGGCATCGATGATTCCCCAAGCAACATTGCAGCCGAGTGCCGCTATTAACATGGTCCGGATCTCAGCCCGGTCCGCCGTGACGACGCTCGTTGCGCCCGTGACGGTCAGAGCCATGATCAGCCCGAAAAGAATTTCCGCGATGCGTTCGCTTGGCTCGAGTACCCGGTCAGGCAGTTTCATTGAATCACCCCTGGTGGAAACCCCTATCTCGCGCTTGCATTCCGGCCGAAGAAGAAGAAGCATTCTAACCTGACGCCAAAAGCCCTGTCCGATTGGGGACTATTGGGCCGGAGCGCAATTTGCGATCGGCTGAATTGAATCGTTCACGCGCCGGCGCGGTGGTCGCAACCACTGCGACATGGTTCATTTCTCTCGCCATCGGCCTGGCCCATGGCCAGGCCGCTGCAGAAGCCGTAATCAATCTCGGTGGCCGTGGCTGGTCCCCGGCTGAGGGCCAGCCAACGCCGGATCGCCCGGCGAACCAATTTGGCTTTGACGTTCGCGCCGGGCTTGCATCCGATTACATGTATCGCGGAACGACGTTGTCCGATCACCAACCGGCGGTCGGTGTCGCGATGGAAGCAACGTTTGCCCAATTCTACACCGGCCTCTCGGTGGCCAGTGTCAAGTTGCCGACACAGCCGTCTGCAGAAGTCACATTCACGGGTGGCGTTCGCCCAACGATTGCAGATATCGACTTCGATCTACGCGTAGCATACTTCCTCTATCCCCGCGAAATAGCATCCAGCGACATTGACTATTGGGAGGTGGCCTTCCGCGCCGACAAGCGGATCGCCGAGTCGATCCGTATCGCCGGCGGTTTCGCCTATTCGCCGAACGTCTCCAATACCGGCGCCTGGAGCTGGTACGCAGCGGCGGGCCTGGGTTACGACGTGCCGAGCGGCCTGCTGCCGCAGGACATCGGCGTATCGTTCACCGGAGGCGCCGGCTATTCCTGGTTCGGCAATCAGTCTCAGGAGCTTGGCGGCTTTCCGCTACCCGCCTATCTCAATTGGCAATTCGGCGTCACGTTCACACGCAAGATGTTCAACCTCGACCTCCGTTACTACGACACCAATCTGTCGAAGGAAAACTGCTTCGTCTTGACGGGAGACCTGAACGCGGCACCGGGCGGCAGCATCAATCCCATTACGAACCCGGAAGGCCTGACGTCGCGCTGGTGCAACGCCACGTTTGTTGCAAAGGTCTGGTTTGCATTGAATTAGCCGCCCGCGTCCGCTCACCGCATCGGCGAAAAATCACGCCCGAAGGGACGAAGGCGCCTCACCGCCAGCCGAGCCCCGGCGCGACGTGCTTCAGGATCGCCTCGATGACGTGGGCGTTGTAGTCGACGCCGAGCTGGTTCGGCACGGTCAGCAACACGGTATCGGCTTCCGCGATGGCCTCGTCGCCCTTGATCTGCGCAATGAGCTTGTCCGGCTCGTCGGCATAACTGCGGCCGAAAATGGCGCGCTCGGTTTCGCTGAGCAT
>DATBTA010000234.1:0-2052 GCA_036559505.1 Pseudolabrys sp.
TGGCGACAACGCGACATGTTTTTTTATGAACCGATTAACCTTGCGAAGGTGTTAACTGCGGGCGTGCACGCGGCGCCGTCGTAAACACTTGGTCAACGACCGATCAGATGCACTGCGATGAAGTTCCCGGCGAGAAAGAGGGCAACGCCTGCGGCGCATCCCAAACCAAGCGCACGCTCCGGGATGAGCTCCGGTACCGGCCGCTGCCGAACGACGCGAATAACGAGAAGGCCAGCTGCCAGCACGATGGCATAGACGACAAATGGATGCGCGAGAATGCTCTGTCCGAACGGCCGTCGCTCGCCCAATAGGCCGAAGCCGAGCCCGACGACGCAAACCGCGCCATACCAGTAGTCCAAGAGCCTTCCGCTCCGTTTCATCCCGCTGATCCGCGTCCTGCCGTTGTGCCCCGGAAAATCACACCAAATGGTACCCCGCGCGGCCGTCAACGAATGGGAAAGAACAATTAACTATATCGCAATCGCTGCATCCCAATATCGTCAGAGGTAATTTTAGGACCAGCATGTTCGAATCCCTCCTGCCGTTCGCCGCCCTGTGCTTTGTTGCCTTCGTGCTGGCCTGCCTCGCCTATCGGCGCCTGCGCAACCAGAACCGCAGGATCTCGACTGCCCTAAACAACATGTCTCAGGGCCTGAACATGTTCGACGCGCAGGGCCGCATTACCCTGCTCAACACGCGCTACCTTGAGATGTACAAACTTGATCCCAAGGTTGTGAAACCGGGCTGCACGCTCAAGCGGCTTATCGAGTATCGCAAAGAGACCGGATTATTCTCCGGCGACGTCGACAGCTACGTGCAGAAAATCCTCGACGGGATGGCGCAGGGCACGAGCCAGTCGCATTACGTACAGGCAAGCGATGGCCGCATCGTGCTTGCCAAGAACGAGCCTTTGGCGGGCGGCGGCTGGGTTTCCACACACGAGGACGTAACGGAGCAGCGCCATGCCGAGCAGGAACGCGCCGCCATCCGCAGCCAGGAACAGCGGCGTGCAGCGATCGACTCCGCCATTGCCTCGTTCCGTCCGACTATCGAGAAGCTCCTGTCCAGCGTCAGCAGCAGTGCGACGGCCATGCGCTCGACTGCTCGCGCTTTGTTCGGCTCGTCGGAGCACACCTCGCAGCGGGCGGAGAGCGCGGTGCAGGCGTTCAACGAAGCTTCCGCGAACGTGGAAACTGCCGCGGTTGCGGCCGACGAGCTGTCGCGATCGATCGGTGAGATCAGCCGCCAGCTGACGCAAACCAGCAGCGTCGTCGGGCTTGCAACCAACGAGGCGCGCGCAACCGACGGTGAGATCGCAGGTCTTGCAGACGGCGCACAGAAGATCGGCGACGTGGTCAAGCTGATCCATAACATCGCCGGGCAGACGAACTTGCTCGCGCTCAACGCCACCATCGAAGCCGCGCGTGCGGGCGAAGCCGGCAAAGGCTTTGCCGTGGTCGCGTCCGAGGTGAAATCCCTGGCGGTACAGACGGCCAAGGCCACCGAGGACATCGCCAATCATATTCTGGCCGTGCAGGAATCGACGTCAGGCGCGGTCGAAGCAATTCGCCAGATCGCCGAGCGCATGCAGGACATCAATGGGAATACGTCGGCTGTCGCCGCTTCGGTCGAACAGCAGAATCTGGCAACCGGCGAAATCTCGCGCAGCGTTCAAAGCGCGGCCGAAGGCACAAATCACGTTGTGTCGGTGCTTGGCGAAGTCGCGGGCGCGGCTACGCAGACGCGCAGCTCGGCCGAGGTCGTGCGTGATGCCTCCGAAGCGGTGGAGCGTGCGGTCGCCGACCTGCGGCTGGAAGTCGGTGACTTCCTCGGCAAGGTGGCGGTTTAGGGCTTTGCGGAGCCGCCGATCAGACTTGAGCTGAATAGCCGCCGTCGACGGCAATCGCCACGCCGGTGACGAAGTCCGAGGCAGGCGATGCCAGGAATACGGCAATCCCCGCAAAATCGCCCGGAACGCCCCAACGCTGGGCCGGAGTACGAGCCAACACCTTTTCGTGCAGACCCTGAACTTGCTTCCGGGCCCCTTGGGTC
>DATBTA010000235.1:0-6696 GCA_036559505.1 Pseudolabrys sp.
ATCTTATGGACAAGCAGGGTCGTTTCGTTGCGCCGTTCAGCCTCAAGAGGAAGCCCGAGGAAGCCGCCGCCGATCTACGACGTTATATGTAGCGTCGATCCATATTTGGGGGAGCTCGCCGCGCCTTTTCAGGCCGGCGACGCGCCGGCTCAGCTCGACCAGCGCGGACGCGACGCCCGGCGGCCGGTCGAGACCATGTTCGGTCTTGTTCCACCGGAATGGCGCATGGGTCAATTCGATCGCCGCCCACCACGCAGCTCCCGACAGCAACAGCCAGTGCAGGGGTGTCCACGCCAGAATGCGGATCTTGTCCGGCACGCCACGGAAAGACAGCCCGCGCCAGGCGAGGGCCACTGACGGCCCGTAGCCGGCTACGATTGATATGCCGCACAGTCCGGCGTCGATCGAGCCTTCGGGGCCGAAGGCTAATCTCCAACAGAGTCCAACGACGAAGATCGGGTGTACCAATGCGACAAAAGCATTCCCGCCGACCACAAGAAAAAAGGTCGCAAAACCGCCCGGCCCAAGTTCATGAAACAGCCGTTGCGGTTGGCGCATATGGACGAGGAAGGTCTGCATCCAGCCTTTGAGCCAGCGCGACCGCTGGCCGAGCCAGCGCCGGGTCGTTGCGGGCGCCTCTTCAAAGGTCGTGGACTCGATCACTCCGCATCGGTAGCCGAGGCGCGCAAGACGCATGCCGAGGTCGGCGTCCTCGGTGACGTTGTAGGGGTCCCAGCCGCCCGCCTCACGCAGAGCCGCGGTCCGGAAATGGTTTGAGGAGCCGCCGAGCGGCAGCGGCAAGCCGAACTCGGCAAGCTTTGGAAGAAAGACATCGAAGTGGCCGGCATATTCGGCGGTAAAATAGCGGGCAAGCCAAGTCGTGTCGGAATCGATGCAGAGCGGTGCCTGCACGCATGCAAGATCATTTCCGGCGGATTGAAATGCTTCCAGCGCACGACGAAGCTGGTGTGATTCCGGCCGGTCCTCCGCATCGTAAATCGCGACGAATGAGCCGCGCGCGAGCTCCAGCGCAATATTGAGCGCTTTGGGTTTCGTGCGCGGCCCGGCCGGTGGCGCGGGAACCACCGTGATCGGGAGACGGTGTTTGCGTCGCGTGATTGCGGCGCGGGTTGCCGGCTCGTCGGCCTCGACGATAACGATCACGTCGAGTTTCTCGGCTGGATAGTCGAGCCTTTCGATCGCTGACAGCAATTGGTCCACTACCCGCGCCTCGCGGTGAAGAGGAGCGATAACGGTGTAAATGGGCAGTGCTTCTTGCGCGATTGCGCAAGAGGCGCGACGCGGCCCCTGGGTCGGCGACAGGACAACAAGAATCCGGAAGGCTGCCGGAAGCACCGCGAGCGCGCAAAGCACGATTGTGCTCACGGAGAAGAACAACGCGAGCAGCGCGCCGACGCCAAAGAGCGACGGGATAAAGTAAGCAACTTTATTGAGTGTCGCTGCTGAAAATTCTGGCCGTTCACGCTTGAGGCGATCCGAAGCACGATCGGCGGCGGCGACAAGCACATCCTCAATGCTTGCGCTGAGTGCGAACGCGCGCCGCTGGGCGCGCACGGCGAATTCTTGCTGCCGGAATTTCGAGAGCTGTGACGAGGAACCAGAGCCGTCACCGCAGACTTCCAATGAGCGAGCGCTCGCGGCGCCCGCAACGCCAGTCCTCATGCACCACCCGACCCACTCAATTTATTGGGGACGTTAGTGGATATACAACTTACAGGCGAGTCCAAACTTAGGGCGCATTGGCCGGATCAGAGCGCGGATGTTAGAAGGCGCGACCCATGTCGAATTTCATGTCTCATTTTCTGGTGCCGGCAGCCATTGTGGCGGTGGCGATCGTGCTGCTGCTCGGCCTGATCAATATGATGCGCGGCGGCTCGCCCAACCGCTCGCAAAAGCTCATGCGGCTGCGCGTACTGCTTCAGTTCGTCGCCATCATTGTAATTATGGCGACGATTTGGGTCCTCGGCCGTTAGTCGGAGAAGATACGGAGCGGGCGCTCACTTCATCGGAGCGGCGCGCATATACTCCTCTTTTTCTTTCTTCTGCTTCTTGGACTTCTTTTTGGCCGCGGAATAATCGGCCGTGGCGGCCTTGGCGGAATGCATGCCTGCTCCGCAGGCCTGCGCAGGCGCGGTGGCTGGCAGGGCCAGGAAGGCGGCTACGATCGCAATCGTCAGTATACGCATGAGCGTCACCCCTTTTTGAGAAAAAGGCTAAGATAGCCTAACCCGAATCTGCGGCTGGGAGAAAGGCTTCGCAAGCTCGACATGGTTGTGCTCAACCGCATTTATACAAGGACTGGTGACGACGGAACGACCTCGCTCGGCACCGGCGCCCGGCGCAAGAAATACGACCTGCGGGTCGAGGCTTACGGCACGGTCGACGAAGTCAATGCCGTAATCGGCCTCGTGCGCTTGCATGTCGCGGGCAATAAGGCGCTCGATGCCGCGCTCGGCCGCATTCAGAATGATCTCTTCGATGTTGAGGCCGATCTCTGTCTTGCCGAGAAGGGGCCGGGTGGCGCCCGACTCACAGTAACCGATGCGCAGGTCGCTTGGCTTGAGGCGGAGATCGACCGGCTCAATGCCGAGCTCGCGCCGCTGAAGTCGTTCATTCTGCCCGGCGGGAGTCCCGCCTCGGCCTATCTGCATCTGGCGCGCACGGTTTGTCGCCGCGCCGAGCGCATCATGGTCGAGCTGAAAGACAAGCCGGGAGAGGGCGTGTCGGAACCGTCGCTGAAATACGTCAACCGGCTGTCTGACTACCTCTTCGTGGCTGGCCGATACGCCAATGATAAAGGTGCCGCCGATATATTGTGGTCGCCGGGCCAGAACCGTTAGTTTTACTGCGCCGCAGCATAAACGTTGACAGCCCGATAGCACGGCCTTTAGCTTCCGCCCGCTTGTTCCAGTGCCCGCCCGGGATGGGGAATTATGAAAATTCTGGTGCCCGTGAAACGGGTGGTCGACTTCAACGTCAAAATTCGCGTCAAGCCGGACGGCTCCGGCGTCGAGCTCGCCAATATCAAGATGTCGATGAATCCCTTCGACGAGATCGCCATCGAAGAAGCGATACGCTTGAAGGAAGCCGGCAAGGCGACCGAGATCGTTGCGGTCTCGATCGGTCCCGCGCAAGCATCGGAAACCATCCGCACCGCGCTCGCGATGGGGGCTGATCGCGGGATCCTGGTGAAGAGCGACGCCGTCGTAGAGCCGCTGGGGGTCGCAAAGCTACTCAAGGCTATCGTGGACGCGGAAAAGCCTGGTCTTGTCATCATGGGCAAGCAGGCGATTGACGACGACAGCAATCAGACCGGGCAGATGCTCGCAGCGCTGCTGAACTGGGCGCAGGGCACGTTCGCGTCCAAGCTTGCGATCGAGGGCGACGCTATCAGTGTGACACGCGAAGTCGACGGCGGCCTGCAGACGGTAAAGCTGAAAATGCCCGCGATCATCACGACCGATCTGCGGCTGAACGAACCGCGGTACGCCTCGCTGCCGAACATCATGAAAGCGAAGAAGAAGCCGATCGACGAAAAAACGCCGGACGCTTATGGCGTGGATATCAAGCCGCGGCTTCAGGTGGTCAAGACCAGCGAACCGCCAGGCCGCAAGTCGGGGGTTAAAGTCGCATCGGTTGCTGACCTGGTCGCCAAGCTCAAGGACGAGGCGGGGGTACTTTAAGATGACCACGCTTCTCGTCGCCGAGCACGACAACAAAACACTCAAGGACGCAACGAACAAGGCACTCACTGCGGCCAAAGCGATCGGCGGCGACGTTCACGTGCTTGTCGCCGGCAAGGATTGCAAGGCGGCAGCGGAAGCGGCGTCAAAGCTCGACGGTGTCAAAAAAGTGCTGGTGGCTGACGGTGCGACCTACGAGCACCAACTTGCGGAGTCACTCGCAGCGCTGATCGTATCGCTTGCCGGAAACTACGACGCCATCGTTGCGCCGGCGACAACGACCGGAAAGAACGTGATGCCGCGCGTCGCAGCGCTGCTCGATGTCATGCAGATTTCGGACATCACGAAGGTAGTTTCCCCCGATACCTTCGAGCGGCCGATCTATGCCGGCAACGCAATCCAGACGGTGAAGTCGTCCGATCCGAAAAAAGTCATAACCGTTCGCACCTCGACGTTTCAGGCGGCGAGTGCCGGCGGCTCGGCGAGCGTCGAAAATGCCACCGCGGCAGCGGATCCCGGCCTGTCCACGTTCGTGGGAGAGCAGTTGTCGAAGTCGGACCGGCCTGAATTGACGTCGGCCAAGATCATCATTTCGGGCGGCCGTGCCATGCAGAGCCGGGATAACTTCACCAAATATATCGAGCCCGTCGCCGACAAATTGGGGGCCGCCGTCGGGGCTTCGCGCGCCGCAGTTGATGCCGGCTATGCGCCAAATGACTGGCAAGTCGGGCAAACCGGCAAGGTTGTCGCTCCTGAGCTCTACATCGCGGTCGGAATTTCCGGCGCAATTCAGCATCTCGCCGGGATGAAGGACTCCAAGGTGATTGTTGCTATCAATAAGGACGAGGAGGCGCCGATCTTCCAGGTCGCCGACTACGGCCTGGTGGCGGATCTGTACCAGGCGTTGCCGGAGCTGGCGGCGGAACTCGACAAGGCCAAGCGTTGACTACGTTCTAGTTTTGTTGTTCCGCCGATGGCATCGTGCGGTCCTACGTCGTAAAAGTGAAATCAAACGCGAGAGTTACCGAATTCGAGGCCAAGAGCCGGGACTTCGCATCGATCGGACAAAGACATGGTCAAGATTCAGAGTGTCGGGGTAATCGGTGCCGGCCAGATGGGCAGCGGAATAGCGCATGTGTGCGCGCTTGCTGGCTATTCCGTCCTTCTCAACGACCTGTCGGCCGATCGTATCAAGGCCGGGATGGCGACCATCAATGGCAACATGGCACGCCAGGTCGGCAAGAAGGCGATCAGCGAGGACGACCGCAAGAACGCGCTCGCGCGCATCAAGCCGGCGGAGAAATATGACGCATTCTCGGGTTGCGATCTGGTGATCGAAACCGCAACCGAAAAGGAAGACGTCAAGCGCAAGATCTTCGGCGAGCTTTGCTCGTCGTTGAAGTCCGACGCGATTCTCGCAACCAACACCTCATCGATCTCGATCACGCGGCTCGCGTCCTCAACCGACCGGCCGGAGCGCTTCATCGGGATTCATTTTATGAATCCGGTGCCTTTAATGGAGCTCGTCGAGCTCATCCGAGGCATCGCGACCGACGACGCAACCTTCGAGACCAGCAAGGCCTTTGTCACCAAGCTCGGCAAGACCATCGCGGTGTCGGAAGATTTCCCGGCGTTCATCGTGAACCGCATCCTGCTGCCGATGATCAACGAGGCGGTCTACACGCTCTATGAGGGCGTCGGGAACGTCGAATCGATCGACACCGCCATGCGGCTCGGCGCCCACCATCCGATGGGTCCGCTCGCGCTTGCCGATTTCATCGGCCTCGATACCTGCCTGTCGGTGATGCAGGTGCTTTACGAGGGGCTGGCCGACTCGAAATATCGGCCGTGCCCGTTGCTCGTGAAGTACGTCGAGGCCGGCTGGCTCGGCCGCAAGACGCAGCGCGGCTTTTACGACTACCGCGGCGAGAAGCCGGTTCCGACGCGCTAATTAGGCGCAGCAGCTGCCGCTTTTCGGTTTGCCTTCATATTCGTCGTGCCGACGCACCCAGGCCATCGTCCAGGGCAGGGCGCCCTCGTCGCGGCCTTTTGGGGCCATGTCGAGGAAATTGTACGTGCCGACCAGCGTGTCGAGCCCGCGCGCATAGGACGAATACGTATGGAAGACCTTGCCGTGCTCGTCACGGATGAAGGCACTCAGGCCGGGTAATTCCTCGCTGGGGATCTTGTCGACCGTGTAGTTGTACTCGGCGCCTTTGGCCATTTCGTCTTTGCTGAATGACACGTGGAAATCGTGGTTGAAGTCGTTGCCGCACGACGACACCCATTTGAACTTCCAGCCCATGCGCTTCTTGTAGGCTTCTATCTCGGCAAGAGGAGCGCGCGATACCACGACCAGCGACACGTCGCGCTGCGCAAGATGAACTACGGCGCCGTCGAAATGATCGGCGAGGAAAGAGCAGCTCGGGCAGCCCTGCACCCAGCCGGGACCCAACATGAAGTGATAGATCATCAGCTGGCTCCTGCCGCCGAACAGGTCTGAGAGCGCTTCTTTTCCGTCTGGGCCATCAAAGACGTAGTTCTTCTCGACCGGGGTCCAGGGCAGTTCACGGCGTGTGGTGCTCAAGGCGTCGCGCGCCTTGGTGAATTCCTTTTCCTTCGCGAGCAGCGCTTTGCGTGCTTTGAGCCATTCGTCCTGCGGTACGATCTTGTGTTGCATGTTTTTTCTCCCGCTACATTTTCGGTGGTGTCATCCAACCGATTCCGGCGCCCCCCGGCTCCTTGAGGATGGCGATGCGGCCGACATTGGGTATGTCGAAGATCGGACGCATCAATGTTGCGCCCGCGGCCTGTGCCTTTTTCACGCGCGCATCGACATCGTCGACCGCGAGATAAGACATCCAGCTTTCGGGAACGCCGTCGAACTGGGGACTGGTGAGCGGAAACAGGCCGCCGACATACTGGTCGCCCATCTTGGCGACCCAATAGGTGCCGTCCGGCATCGGCATCGCCTCGAATGTCCAGCCGACCG
>DATBTA010000236.1:0-1893 GCA_036559505.1 Pseudolabrys sp.
AAAGCGCCACCGCTGCTACGTCTGGTGATCGGGGTCGATCCACCGGGCTCGGCGCGGCCGGGCGCGGACGCCTGCGGCATCGTGGCGGCGGGCATCGCCGACGACGGCACGATCTACGTGCTGGCCGATGCCACGGTTCAACAACTCGCGCCGCATGGCTGGGCAAGCGCCGTGGTTGCGCTGTTCAGCCGGCTGGGAGCCGACCTGGTGGTCGCCGAGGGCAACCAGGGCGGCGATATGGTGCGCGCCGTGCTGCAGCAGATCGATCCCGCAATACCGGTCCGCACGGTGCATGCGACGCGCGGAAAATGGCTGCGCGCGGAGCCGGTGGCGATGCGCTACCAGCAAGGGAGGATCAAGCACGTCGATCCGCCGCTGCGGGCGCTGGAGGATCAGATGTGCGACTTCGGCATCAACGGGCTGTCATCGGGGGCATCGCCCGATCGTCTCGACGCGCTGGTATGGGCCGTCACCGACCTTATGAAGCACGGCACCGGCCCGCGGATCACGGTGCTTTAGTGGGTGGCTCCATACCGTGATGCTTGATCACCGGGGCCGCATCGCCGGCGGCGAGGGCATTGACCAGCGCCTTCGCCGCCTCCGGCTGTTTTGCGTTGGCGTGAATGCCGGCCGAATAAACCGTGATCTTCTGAATTTCCGCCGGAAGGGGGCCAACATAGTCCACACCCGGCGCGTGGATTAATTCACTGATTTGCTGAAAGCCGATTTCGGCTTCGCCGGTTGTGATGATCGTTTCCATGCGCCCCCCTGTGGGGACCTGCTTGAGCTTCGGCCTTATCTGATCGGCAATGCCGAAGCGCTCGATCAGGCTCACGACATGATCCCCGCTTGGGCCGGTGGAATAGCCAATCGACTTGGCGGCCAGAAGCATCGTCTTTACAGCTTCGCTCGAACCGATATCGGGCTTGGAGGCGCCTGCGCGTACGGCCACTCCGACGGCCGATTTCATCAGTTCGGTTCGGCTTCCGGGAGCGACCTTGCCTTGCGCAATGAAACTGTCGATGACCGGTGCGCCCACGATGGCGAGATCGTAGATCTCGCCGTCGCCGATGCGTTTTCTGATACCGGCGGTACCGGTCCATGTCGGGACGACTTTGTCTCCGGTCCGCTTTTCGAATTGGGCAATCAGCTCGAGAACGATTTCTTTTGTTGCACCAGTTGCGAGCATCGCGATGTCGGCAGCACTTGCTCTGGGAGAAGAAACGAAAAGAACGGCCGCCGCAAAAACAAATGCAATTCGCATGGATTGCCTCCTGTCACGCCCATATTGTGCAGGCGGCCGGGCAAGTCTTCAATGGGCTTTGGCCGGCGCCTCGCGGCACCGGGCCGCGGATCACGATTTTGTAGGTCTCACTACAATTTTTCGCGGGCCTTGTTGAACGGGTGCTCGGGATTATAGCCGTGCGCCGCACGGTAGCCGTCGTAACGCAGCCCCTTGTATTCCAGTACGATGCACAACACGAGCGCGGCAAACGCGATGGCGATAACGAATCCTGCCAGCTCCGGCATCGGATATTGCATGAGCCCGGTGGCAACAGCGCCAACCGCGAAGAAGTAGACGAAATAGCCCGCGGTCTTGTGATAGGCCTCGAACTTCCGCCGTCGTGGCGTCATATCGTAATGATCGCCACGCCAGGTTGAGGGGTCGTTTGGATCGGCCGTGTAATAATTCTTTCCGCCGTGCTTGCCTCGAACCCAGCCAGAGACAACCTGCAGGCATCCCAGCGCGACCGTTGAAATCCCGAAGAATGAATGAAGCGAGCCGCTAAAGCCGCCGCTGACCGTCAGGGCCATTGCGGCACCACCGAGCGCCAAGGCGACAGCAAGCATCAGGCCGTATTTATGAACGCTGAACCACCACCAAACCAAGTT
>DATBTA010000237.1:0-12113 GCA_036559505.1 Pseudolabrys sp.
CGGCGGCCTTGAGCGCCTTTGCGATTGCCGCCCCAATCCCTCGAGTTCCACCTGTTACCAACGCAACACGCGACATGACATCGTCCCCTCTAAAACTATGTTCTTAAAACAGCATGGCCGGGACATAGGCGTGTGAAGCACGCCGTCCTTCGGACGGCCCTGCCCGGCCATGACCTAAAATCAACGTGGAAGCACGAGCCTATCGCTCGACGCACATCGCGATCCCCATGCCACCGCCGATGCATAGTGTGGCCAAGCCCTTCTTGGCATTGCGCTTCTGCATTTCATAGAGCAGCGTCACCAGCACGCGCGCGCCTGAGGCGCCGATCGGATGCCCGATGGCGATGGCACCGCCATTGACGTTGACCTTCGACGTATCCCAGCCGAGATCCTTGTTAACTGCGCAGGCCTGGGCGGCAAATGCCTCATTTGCTTCGACAAGATCGAGGTCTTCCTTTTTCCAGCCCGCCTTCTTGAGCGCCGCCCGCGACGCCGGGATCGGACCGGTTCCCATGATCGCAGGGTCGACGCCGGCATGCGCCCAGGAAACAATGCGCGCAAGCGGAGTCTTACCGAGCTTCGCTGCCTCGGAAGCTTTCATCAGCACGACTGCCGCCGCGCCATCATTGATGCCGGACGCGTTGGCCGCCGTTACGGTGCCTTCCTTATCAAAGGCAGGTCGCAACTTGGCGATCGAGTCTATCGTCACCCCGGATTTCGGATATTCGTCAATATCGACCACGATATCGCCCTTGCGCGACTTGATCGTAACGGGCGTGATCTCGTCCTTGAACTTTCCCGCCTTTTGCGCCGCCTCTGCCTTGTTCTGCGAAGCGACGGCAAATTCATCCTGCTGCTGGCGGGTGATCTGCCACTGTTTGGCAACGTTCTCTGCGGTATTCCCCATATGGTAGCCGTTGAAGGCGTCCCACAATCCATCCTTGATCATGGTGTCGATCATCTCGAACGACCCCATTTTCACGCCAGAGCGCAAATGCTGGCAATGCGGAGCCATGCTCATCGACTCCTGGCCGCCGGCGACGACAATTTCAGAGTCGCCGTTGAGAATGGCCTGGTAGCCAAGCGCGACCGCGCGCAGGCCGGAACCGCAAAGCTGGTTCACGCCCCAGGCAGGGGTCTCGACCGGAATTGCCGCCGCAATTGACGCCTGCCGCGCGGGATTCTGTCCCTGCCCGGCGGTAAGAATTTGCCCCAAGATCACTTCACTGACGCGGGCGCCTTCGACTCCCGCCCGGTCCATCGCCGCCTTGATCGCGATTTTTCCCAGCTCATGGGCCGGAAGATTTGCAAATGCCCCGTTGAAAGCGCCGACCGGAGTACGGGCCGCGCTCACGATGACGATGTCGTCTTTCATCAGAAGCTCCTGTTAAGTCAGACTCTGGGGCATTCACTGGTTTTTCGGCACTGCCGCATCCTCGGTAGGCCAAGCCTGTCTGTCAACTCGACCAACCACTCAGATATTCGCGACAATTGGCGCTTTTGCGACCTTTCCGCAAGAGATGCCAAAGCCGTTCCGGCGCTGCCGCGGTGCCACAAAACGGTGGCCCAGCGAAGCGGAAATTGGCTATGCTTAGTCCCTGGGCAGGGGAAGCGTGTGAACGACATGTCAGAGGACAAAAAAGAGCCGATCACGATAAAAAAATATGCCAATCGGCGGCTCTACAATACCGGAACAAGCACTTACGTGACGCTCGAAGATCTCGCCACCATGGTCAAAAATGGCGAGGATTTCATTGTGTACGACGCCAAGACCGGCGAAGACATAACGCGCTCGGTCCTCGCACAAATCATCTTCGAGCAGGAAAACAAGGAAGGGCAAAGCCTGCTTCCGATCACATTTCTCCGGCAGCTGATCCGCTTTTACGGCGACAGCATGCAAATGCTCGTTCCCCGCTTCCTCGAAGCTTCGATTGAATCGCTGTCGAAAGAGCAGGGAAAGTTTCGCGAGCAGATGGCCCAGGCCTTTGGCGTCGGCGCCTTCGGGCCCCTCGAGGACCAGGTACGCCGCAACATGGAAATGTTTGAGAAGACATTCGCCATGTTCGCGCCATTTGCACGAGGCCAAGCGAAGCCCACCGACAAGACGCAAGGTTCGGGCACTGGGTCGGGTAGCGAGATGGACGATCTCAAACGTCAGCTCGATGAAATGCAGAAGCGTTTGGACAAGCTCGGCGGTAAGGACTAGGGCGGTGGCCCGCTACCGTGCCGTTTTGGAACGCGGAGCTGTCTGAAGGCGTTCCTTAGTGCGACGGTTCCGCATCTGTATCGACCGCAATTCGTCAAGCCTTGTGAAATGGTGGGAAGCCGAAGCGCTGTCGCGGTTAATCTCCCGCGGCACGCTGTTTGCACTTTCTGATGCGGATGAATTCAGGTGTCCTGAATTGAGACGGCAAGATGCTTATTGGTGAAGTTAACGGATCACAATTTCGACGGCCTCGTCCTGCGATAGACGCGCCGGAGAATGATAGCGAACCCACGGGATCGGAAAGCCGTGCGCTCGTCGCGCTTGACCCATTGCTAGGCCGTTCTGAAACCACGGCCAGCCATCGCTACGCACCATTCGTCGCCCATCTGGTTGCCACAAAAGATCAGCATCCACAGACGCGTGAACGCCGGCGCGCCGATCCGAACGATGCGTTGGCTGCGTATCGAGCAACGGCTGCTTTGACGGCTTAATAGCCGAGCGCGCAGCCGTCCTTGCGCGGCTCCGAGCCGGCAATCAACACGCCGCGATCCCAGTCGATCTTGATCGTCTGCGCGCCGCCCCACGGCGACGTTGCCATAACGACGTCATGGCCGCGCACTTTCAATCCTTCGATTGTTGCCACCGGCGTGCCCCGTTCGACGTCGGTACTTTCGCCCTCAAAGAAAAACCGTGGCGCATCGATCGCCTGCTGCACATCCATCCCGTAATCGAGCATGTTGAGAATAATCTGGACATGGCCCATGGGCTGATAGTGGGCACCCATCACACCAAAGCTCATGTCGCAACGGCCGTCACGCATGGAAAGGGCCGGGATGATCGTGTGCATCGGGCGTTTGTCCGGACCAAAAGTATTGGGATGATCCGGCTCGAGGGTGAAACAGGCTCCGCGGTTGGTCAGCATGATGCCCGTCCGTTCCGTGCAGACGCCGACACCGAAACTCGAGTAGAGCGAATTGATGAACGAAACCGCTCTGCGGTCGCGGTCGACGACCGTCAGATAGACCGTATCGTTTCCCGGCGTCGGTGCGCTCGGCAGCTTCGACCGTTTTTTCATGTCGATCAGCGACGCTAACCTTTTGCTGAAGCCTTTATCGAGCAATTTCGCCACAGGCATACGCATGTGCGTGTCATCGGCAATATGAGTGTCGCGGATCGCGTAACCTAGCCGGGCCGCTTCGAGCACAAGATGAAACCGATCGGCACCGAAAGGATCAAGCGAGGCCACGTCGAAGTTTTCCAGGATATTGAGCATGACAAGCGCGGTGAGCCCCTGCCCGTTCGGCGGAATTTCCAGTACGTCGAGCCCGCGATAGTTGGTTGAAATCGGCTCGACTGCATCGCCCCGGTGCCGCGAGAAGTCTTCAGCCGTGAGAAAGGAGCCGCGCGCGGCGAGCGTTTTCGCCATGTCCGCGGCGATGTCCCCCTCGTAGAACGCGCGCGCACCTTTTGCGGCAATGGCCTTGAGCGTAGCGGCAAGGGCCGGAAAACGGATCACTTCGCCCTCATTTGGCGCTGCGCCGTCAAACAAATAATGCTTGGAGGCGCCGGGATCGGCCTTGAGCTTGCCGACATGTTTCTTCCAGTCAAACGCAACACGGGGCGCCACCGGAAATCCACCTTCGGCATATTTGATCGCCTGCGAAAATGCGCGGTCGAGGCCAAAGCGCCCGTGCGTTTTCAGAATTGCTTCCCAGGCATCGACAGCACCTGGCACGGTCACGGCATGAATCGAGTTGCCGATCTCGGTCATCCCTTTGTCGCGCAACGTCTGGTCGAACGCTTTTGCGCCGGCACGTCCGGAACCATTGTATCCCCACACTGGCTTACCGGGCTGCGAGACCAGGCAGAAACAATCGCCGCCGATGCCGGTCATGTGCGGCTCGACCACGCACAACACAGCGACCGCTGCCACCGCGGCATCCGCCGCCGTGCCACCCGCACGCAGCGTATCGATAGCGGCGAGCGTCGCGAACGGGTGTGAGGTCGCGGCCATGCCTTCGCAGGCGATAACGGGCGAGCGGCCGGGCAGCTGAAAATCGCGGCTCATGAGAAAACCAGAGCGGTAGGAACTATTAGGACGACACGCGCTCTACGCCCTCGACCGTAAGGTCTCGTTGAGCCGAACGCAAAGTTATTGCGAAGCCGCCTAGCACGTCGATGAAGCTTACAACCAGCAGCAGGAAAAACGTCGCGGTGGCAGCTTGCTTGACGAGGATAAACTCGACGATCATGCCGAGAAACAGAATGAGTGATAGCGCATGATCGACGACAGTGCGGACACCAATGCGCGTCGATTTCATCATTTCGCCGAAAAGCAGCAGGATCGCCAGCACGAGAAGCATGTCTCCGGCCGACATCGTCCAGTCGGCCCCGGACACCATGTGAACAGTGCTCACTGTTCCGGTCCAGGAGACGCCCGGCATCAGAAAGGCGATGATGTTGTAGATAGCGAATGGAACCAGCAGAAGAGGAAAGCCGAGCATGAACATGGCGCAGCTTTCCTCCGAACCCGCCCCTTGCGCTATGCCTCGGTCTTGGCCTTCAGGACCTGACGGCCCTTATACATTCCGGTCTTCAGGTCGATGTGGTGCGGACGGCGCAGTTCGCCGGAATCCTTGTCCTCGACATAGGCCGGCCGCTTGAGCGCGTCGGCGGAGCGGCGCATGCCGCGGCGCGACGGCGAGGTTTTTCTTTTTGGCACAGCCATGGGACGAAACTCCTGGAAAAGCGCGATCTCTTGATTTGAAGCCGGGCTTATAGAGGAAGGCACGCGCCAAGGCTAGTGTCTTTGCCGCAGGCATGACGCGGCCCCCGGAGCATGCTCGGCGCGGGCAACATAAAGGCCGGCGAGCCGGCGCAGCCCGGGGCCGGGTTGCCGCGCATTTCTTGCTGCCGGATTTGGCAACATCGCCGCCAAAAGCGCGGCCTGATAGCGCGAGACTTCATTTGCCGACTTGCCGAATGCACGCCGTGCGCCGGCCTCAACGCCGAATTCACCATTCGGGCCCCATTGCGCGACATTGAGGTAAATTTCCATGATGCGCCGCTTTGGCAATACCAGATCGATCCAGAGCGCCAGCGGGAATTCCAACGCCTTGCGCACGTAACTTCGGCCCTGCCAGAGAAAGAGATTCTTTGCCAACTGCTGCGTGATGGTCGAACCGCCGCGCATTCCATCGAAGTCGTCGGCCTCCGCGATCGCTTCGCGGATCTCAGCCAGGTCCACTCCGTGGTGGCTGCAAAAACGCCCGTCCTCCGCTATGATGACCGTTAGTGGCAATGCCGGTGAAATACGGCTGAGCGGAACAGGATGGCGCTCGACCCTCGCCCAACTCATCCGGCGCCAGAGCATCGCCGTCGAGACCGGGTCGACGACCGCATAAATCGGGGTGAGCGCATAAGGAAGCAGCACGAGTGCCAAAACCGCGATCATAAGGAAACGCAGCCCGCGGCGTAACCGCGGCCGATTCCACATACCCGATCGTCTGTCCGACCCGTCCATCCGTCCCAGACTAACCCATTCAATCTGTGAATGACCCCACTTTGCGGGAGCGGGACTAGCCGCTATCAATGCCACGATGAAAAACGATACCGCGCGCTTTACCGATCGTCTTGCCGCAACTGCACGCGACATTGAGACGCTACTCGACCGGCTCCTGGGTCCAGGAGCGCTGAGCAGCGAGACGGCGCGGCCGCCGCGCCTTATGGCCGCGATGCGTCACGGGGCATTGGATGGAGGAAAGCGGCTGCGGCCTTTCCTTGTTGTGGAGACGGCGGCGCTATTCGACGTGGACCGGGCCGGTGCACTTATGGCCGGCGCCGCGCTTGAACTCATCCATTGCTATTCGCTGGTGCATGACGATTTGCCGGCGATGGATAACGACGACCTCCGCCGAGGAAGACCCACAGTGCATAAAGCATTCGATGATGCGACTGCGATTCTTGCCGGCGACGCGCTGCTGACGCTCGCTTTTGACGTCATGGCGCGCGCCGAAGTACATGCTGACGCTGCTGTGCGCACAGCCCTCGTGCTTGAGCTTGCGCGCGCGTCAGGACTTGGCGGCATGGCCGGCGGCCAAATGCTCGATCTTGCGGCCGAAGGCCGGTTTGACGGAAAGCGCGCGCTGGACGAAAAAGTAATCATGACGTTGCAGGCTATGAAGACCGGCGCCTTGATCCGCTTCGCCTGCAACGCCGGCGCCATTCTCGGAAAGGCCGATGCTGCAGCACGCACGAGCGTTGCTCGATACGGTTCCGCAATCGGCCAGGCATTCCAGATCGCCGACGACTTGCTCGACGTTGAAGGCGATGCCAAGACGCTGGGCAAAGCCGCCGGCAAAGACGCGGCGGCTGGTAAAGCGACGCTTGTGGCGACTTTGGGCGTCGACGGCGCGCGCGACCGCCTCAATGAATTGGTCGCGGAAGCCAGCGCGGCGCTGGCGTCTTTCGGTTCAAAATCCGATATGCTGCGAGCCACCGCTCACTTTATCGCGGAGCGGAAGGCCTGAACCGCGCGTAAAGGATGCGACATGGCCAAAAGCAAGCCTACGCGGCCGCTTTCGCCACTTGCGGTGCGCATCGTCAGGCTGCACGCCAAACTCGTAATTGCGATCATCATCGCCATTGCCGTAGCCGCTGGAATGGCGCCGTTTGGCACCAACCTGCCGGCGCGCGTGCTGACTGGATGGGATGTCGGCATTGCCGTCTATCTGGTTCTGACATTTTCCATGATGTGGCGCGCGGACGTCGTGCGTATACGCCGGCGTGCGGCGGAGCAGGATGAAGGCGCGACTTTCATATTGTTGTTGTCGATCGTCGCCACATTCGCCAGCCTCGTCGCCGTCGTATTTGCACTGGGCGGCGCGAAGCAAGGCACGCAATACGGAGCGACATCACACGTGCTGCTGGCGATAGCGACGATCCTGCTGTCGTGGACTTTCGTGCATACGATTTTTTCGTTCCACTATGCCCATGAATATTACGGTGAACGCGGCGACGGACAAATCGGCGGATTGCATTTCCCCGATGATGACAAGCCGGACTACCGTGATTTCCTCTATTTCTCGCTCGTCATCGGCATGACCTCGCAAGTCTCCGACGTCAGCATCAGCAGCAAGGTCATTCGCCGCGTGGCTTCCATTCATGGTGTGCTGTCATTTTTCTTCAATCTGGTGGTTCTGGCACTGACAGTGAGCATGGTGGCGAACTTGATATGACCGGAATCGTCGAAACGCTGCTTTTCATGCTGGCGGTTTTGGCCGGCGTGGCAGTCGCAGCGCAGCGACTGAAGATCGCGCCTTCGATCTTATTGGTGATTGCAGGCATCGGCATGGCGCTGATCCCGGGGATGCCCAAAATCCAGCTCGCGCCGGAAATCGTTCTGCTCGTTATATTGCCGCCGTTGATCTATTCCGCCGGCGTTTCCATGAGCTGGCGAGAGTTTCGTTTCAACTTGCGGCCAATCACATTGCTTGCCTTCGGCTGCGTGATATTCACCACCTGCGCTGTCGCTGTGGCTACGCACTACCTGCTTAACTTCGATTGGGCGATTGGATTTCTGCTCGGCGCCATTATTGCACCGCCCGACGTCGTCGCTCCATTGGCGATCGCGCGCCGCCTGTCCCTGCCGCGGCGACTTTTGGTCGTATTGGAAGGCGAAGGGCTGGCAAACGATGCAACCGCGCTAATCCTCTACCGCTTCGCCGTAGCAGCGGCGGTAACTGGAACGTTTTCGCTGCCGAAGGCGGCCGGCACGTTCACGCTCATTGTGATCGGCGAAATCTTGTTCGGGATTTTCGTTGGCTGGCTGAGCTTACGATTGCGGCAGTGGGCGCGCGAGCCGCGTGTCGAGATCACGCTGTCATTGATGACGCCCTATCTGGCGTTCTGGGTCCCCGAACATTTCGGGGGATCCGGAGTTCTGGCGACGGTCGCATGCGGGCTTTATGTGAGCTGGAACGGCCCGAGACTGATCTCATCCGCTACGCGCCTGCAGGGCATCTTTTTCTGGGATTTGCTGGTCTATCTCGTTGAAGGACTCGTTTTTCTCCTTACAGGCTCGCAGGCGCGGGCATTGCTCGATCGGGTGGAGTCCTTTTCATTCTACGAATTGGTAATCGTGACGGGTTGGATCACGCTGATCGTTGTTGCTGCGCGATTTATATGGATTTTTCCGGCAACCTATATCCCGCGCTGGATCAGCCCCGCGCTCGCGAGGCGCGATCCAGCACCTCCGTGGCAAGGGCCTTTTACGATCGGATTTGTCGGCGTGCGTGGTGTCGTTTCCCTCGCCGCTGCGCTCGCGATCCCTTTTACTCTCGACAACGGGCAGCCGTTTCCGCACCGCGACCTGATTCTCTTCGTTACTTTCGGCGTGATCGTAATAACGCTCGTCGGACAAGGGCTAATGTTGCCGTGGGTCTTGCAATGGCTTGGCGTCACACGTCTTGGCCTTGAAGAACGTTCCGGACAAATTCAGTCGGAACTTGAGGCGCGCGTGGCCGCGCTTGAGCAAGTGGAAAGCCGGCTTGAACAATTCATCAACGAGCGTGAATTGCCGGAAGAGGTTATTGCGCTCCTGCGCACGCGTAATCAGAGCCGCAGACAAATTCTGCCCGGTAATATGGCCGACGGCCTCGATTACATGCGCCAGAGCGCTGCGTTGAAGAAAGAGCTGATCGATGCCGAGCGCGATTTCATCTATCAGCTGCTGCGCGACGGAAAGATCACCGACGAGGCCCGCCGCCGGATCGAGTACGAGCTGGATCTTGAGGAGGCGGGCGTCGCCAATCGCGGCCGCGACGGCGGCGGCTGGATGTAGCGCTCACTTCAGCGCGCCCTGTTCACCAAGACAAGACCTATGGCAACAAGCGCCACCGCTGCCGCAAATGCGGGTGTCAGAGGCTCGTCCAATACCAGATGCCCGGCGGCCACACCGAATAACGGCGTGAGAAATGTAAAGGCCGACAGCCTGGTGGCCGAATAGCGGGCAATCAGCGCGAACCAGATGACGAATGTCACGCTGACCACCCACACGGTTTGATAGACCATGGATCCGATTGCCAACGCCGACGGTATGGCGGTCATGCGTTCGCCGACGACGAATGCGGCGATCGCCATGATCGGTCCGGAGACGACGAGTTGATAGAGCATCACTTTTTCGGCAGATGCACGCGTCAAAGCACTGGCCTTGATGGTCAACGTGGTCGCCGCCCAGAACAGCGCGCCGCCTACCATCATTGCATCGCCGATATGCTGGCGCGGATCGAGCGCCGGCGTCGGCAAGCCGAACGCAATCAGCATGCCAGCGAATGACATACCGAGACCCAGCCATTGCGCCGCGCCGAAGCGATCGGCTGGAAGAACGATGCGTGCGCCGATCACGACAAAGAAGGGCGCAAGATAGATGAACAACACCGCGCGCGTCGCTGTCGTGTAGAGGAGACCCTGATAGATCAGAATGAACTCGATCGCGAATAGCGCGCCGGCGGTCAGTCCGTACCACAGCGTGCCGTCGCGATCGAAAAGCGGAATCCCGCGCAGCCGGCACCAGGCGGCGATCACGAAAGCCGCCACAAAGGACCGGATCGCGGCCTGCACGAGCGGCGGAATGTCATGGATCGCAAGTTTAGTCGCGACCTGGTTGAAACCCCAGGACAGACACAGCACGACAACAATCCCGGCCGCGAGCGCGTCCAGCGGGCGTGTGGTTGAGGTGTAAGCGGGCGTGGATGACAAATGCGGCTCGGTGACTGATTTCGATTACGCCGCCTTGCAGTGCGCGCAGATTCCGGAGATTTCGATGACCGGCGTCTTAGGAACGAAGCCTGCCGAGCGGGAAGCGCTTTTGATCGTATCGGCGACTGCGGCCGATGCCGCTTCGCCGACCGCACCGCATTTTTCACAGATCAGGAATACGACCGGATCGCTGCTGTCGTGATTGTGCACGCAGGCAATGAAGGCGTTGCGGCTTTCGATTCGATGCACCAAATCCTGTTCGCGCAGGAAGTCGAGTGCTCGATAGATCGTGATCGGAGCCGGCCGCGCGCCCCGCCCCGCCAGACGGTCGATGAGCTCATAAGCCCCGAGCGGATGATGGCTTGCCAACAGCGCCTCGAGCACGCGCCGGCGCATCGGCGTGAGCCGTTCCTTGCGGGCAGCGCAGATCGCTTCGGCATGAGCGATGGCGTCGTTTGCGCAGCGCCTGTGATCATGGTCGGGCTTGGGGAATACCGAGTACGCTGACGATTTTCTGGTCACTGACGTGTTCCGCCTTCCGACTGAAGTCTAACGTCAAATACCTGCAAATTCGAAGTCCTGAGCATATATATTGCACTGCAGCAAGAATACAGGCAGGTTCCATAGCGTCCATTTTGACGTCCGCCGTCGATGCTTCCGCGGCACCACCCAACTGAGGACGGCATGCCCAAAGGCAAGACAGCACTGGTTACCGGTTCGACTTCGGGCATCGGCCTCGCCACTGCGCGCGCGCTCGCGCAGGACGGCGCCAATGTCATGCTCAACGGCTTCGGCGATAAAGCCCAGATCGAAAAAATCCGCACGGGGATCGAAAAGGATTTCGGCGTGAAGGCAGGTTACTCGCCTGCCGACATGACCAAGCCGGCCGAGATCGCCGACATGGTCCGCGCCACCGAAAAAGAATTCGGTGCACTCGATGTCCTGGTGAACAATGCCGGCATCCAGCACGTCGCCAATATTGAGGATTTCCCGATCGAGAAGTGGGACGCGATAATTGCGATCAACCTTTCGTCATCGTTCCACACGATTCGTGCCGCCGTCCCCGGCATGAAGACGCGAAAGTGGGGCCGCATCATCAACATCGCGTCCGCGCATGGACTGGTGGCCAGCGCGCAGAAGGTGGCGTATGTCTCGGCCAAGCACGGCCTCGTCGGGCTCACAAAAGTGGTCGCGATGGAGACCGCGAATGCAGGCGTGACCTGCAACGCTATCTGTCCTGGATGGGTGCTGACACCTCTGGTCCAACAGCAGATCGACGCGCGGGCCAAGGCTTCCGGCAAAAGTGTGCGCGAAGAGGAAATCGCGCTGCTCTCCGAAAAACAGCCGATGCACCAGTTCACAAAGCCTGGGAGCATCGGCGCCCTTGCCGTTTTCTTGTGCAGTGAAGCGGCGGCCACGATCACCGGCTCCGCTTACTCGATCGATGGTGGCTGGGTGGCGCAGTGAAACGCAGGAAATGATCGAACTCCTCGCGCGCGCATTCGGTGGCGGCAAGTCAGAAAAGCCGAGAGCCGGCAAACGCATCAATCTGGCGCTGCAGGGCGGCGGTGCGCTGGGCGCATTCACCTGGGGCGTGCTCGACCATCTTCTCGAGGACGGCCGGCTGACAATCGAGGGAATCTCCGGCGCATCGGCGGGGGCGGTGAACGCTGTCATTTTGGCCGACGGCCTCGCTCGCGGCGGACCGGAAGAAGCGCGCAAGCGTCTCGCAGATTTCTGGCGCGCCGCCAGTCTTGGCGGCAACCTGCCCGACCTTCAGCGCCGCGCCGTCGACCGGTTGTTTTCATTCTGGCCGATTGAAGACACCCCGGTCGGCCTGTGGATGCAGGCGATGACCCGTTATCTGTCGCCCTATGACTTCAACCCGCTCAACATCAATCCCTTGAAGGACCTCGTCGGTCGTTTCGTCGATTTCGAGGCGGTCCGCGCAGCCAAGAATTTGCAACTTTTTGTGTCCGCGACCAACGTGAGGACCGGAGAGCTGCGCGTATTCAGACGCGATGAAATGACGGCCGACATGGTCGTCGCATCGGCGTGCCTGCCGCATCTTTTCCGCGCCGTCGAGATCGATGGGGAGGCCTATTGGGACGGCGGCTACGTCGGAAATCCGGCGCTCTATCCTCTGGTC
>DATBTA010000238.1:0-3399 GCA_036559505.1 Pseudolabrys sp.
GCCCAAGGCGCGAAAACGGAAAGCGCGGCCCGGCGCAGGAATTCCGTTTCCGTCATTGCGACGAACGGAAGAAAACGACCGCAAATGAGCCCGAGCAGAGAAAACCTGTTCGGGTGGCGCGCCGGGAGGCGCTTCCGCATCCTCGAGAGGGGATGCGGATACTCAACGACGACGGCAGCGCCACCTGGCGCGCCATCCCCTCTTATCCGGAGGGGAGAAGGAAGACGGGCCTGCCCGGGGCCTCGACAAAGAATACGGGCAATGGCGCTTGGCTGTTTTGAAAAGTGAATCGGAGTTGCGGGTCGGACGGAGTGGGGAACACATTCCGCTCACCCCCGCGAAAGCGGGGGTCCAGCTGTGACTCGCACGTCAGCGCTGGATTCCGGCTTTCGCGGGAATGAGCATTGATTTGGGGCGTCCCTACGATTCCGCTTTCGCGGGGATGAGCGGAGAGAGTGTGGACGTACGCGCGCAGTAAGCGAACTCGGAACGACCAGGGAATCGTTAATCAAAGTGTGCCGCTTTGCGGCGGAGATGTGACGCGCACGTCCAATTGCTGCATCCGCAGGCAAGGCGCGCCACATTTTGAATCATATGCACGCATTTACGACACGTGCGCGACATGCCGCATGATAGCGGCGCATGGAACGTATGTTGCACCGCGTCTACCAAGCGCGCGCGAACAAGCTTACCTACAACGCAACAACAAGAAGAAACGGGAAACGCCTGTGGAGTCGTCGAGCCCAGTCAAGGGAGATGATCCATGGCCTATGTCCCGTCCGTAGTCGCACCGCGCGATTTCATCACGGACAAACCAGAGCGTCGTCGCGGCGGCTTTTTCCGCTCGCTGGCGACCGCGATTTTTATCTCGCGCCAGCGCGCGGCCGAGCGCGAGATCGCCCGCTATCTTCAGAACAACA
This sequence comes from Pseudolabrys sp., assembly GCA_036559505.1. Lineage (GTDB taxonomy): Bacteria > Pseudomonadota > Alphaproteobacteria > Rhizobiales > Xanthobacteraceae > Pseudolabrys. The sequence continues at coordinate 921 of DATBTA010000238.1, forward strand.
AATTCACCGACGAGGCGGAGCGCGAGATCGAGCGGCGCTTCCTCTCGACGCGGTAACGCCCGCACCACACCAAAGGAGAATTAAGGAAATGACCACACTGCCAATCCGCGCACCGATCGTGCCGCCGCTTGCCGGCCTCGCGCGCGTGATTTCGTATTTCAATATTGCGATCGAAGTCTTTGCCGAAGCCCAGCAGCAGGCTACCGAAGCGCACAAGCGCTATCCCTTCGCCGCGTGGTGAGCGAAGGCCGCTACTTTCCCTCGACGACGCGCATGTCGCGCTCGACATTGCCGGTGCCGAGCACCCTGAGCGCTTCCTTGTAGGCAGGCGTGTCGTGGCAGGCGAGCGCCTTGTCGAGGTTGTCGAACTCGACGAGCACCACGCGCTCGTTGAGGCCCGCCTCATAGGTCTTTGCCGGATCGTTGAGCGCCAGAAAGCGTCCGCCGGATGACTCGATCGCCGGCCGCGCGAGCCTGGCATAGGCCTTCCAGACGTCCGGATTCTTCATCGAGCGATAGGTCACCACCCAATAGGCCTTCGGCATTCTCAACCCCCCGTGTCGTTTCTGTTGGCTGCGCAAAATTAGGACGCGATGGCCTTCCGCAGCAAGGCCCGCGCCTCGTCGGTGCCGTCGAGCGGTCGCAGCGTGCGTCGGACGACCTTCCAGCCATCTTTGCCGCGCTTGAGCTCCCAGCGGTTCGCCCCGACGCGGTGGATGCGGAAGCCGGTCGTGCTCCCGTGCCCTGACACTTCGCGCGGCGCGGCCTGCCGGTCGGGCGTGATGATCTGCAGATAGGAGATGGCCACCGCGCTGTCGCCGTCGATCTCGACACGCGGCAACCCGGAAAAGTGACAGAGGCCTCCGGCAATCGCAGCCTGGTGCTCGGGCGTTTTCACCAGGGCCCCGATCGTGTCGTTGCCGCGCGCACCCTTGCCGCCGCCGAGATCCATCTCGCCGTCGGCAACGAACGCTTCGCGATAGTAGCGATCGGTGCCGGTGTCGGCGGCGGGCGGATGACTGGCGATGAGATGAAAGATGGCGAGCTTGTCTTCGACCGCACGTACGCGGTCTTCGAGCGAATCATTCATTTGAGTCCTCCTGCCCACAGTTGGGATCAATTAATCAGGCCATTAAACGGTACTTGAGCACAGCACGAAGCCAATCGTGATGGAACAAACGGGGACCAATGTCGTTGCGGTCACAAAGTTGCCCGAGTTTCACATGACAAGCCGCACTTCCCCCACAACGCGTAGAAACTGCAACACCGGAGCCGACATGATTCGCACTCTCAGCCTGACAACGATTCTGGTCGCGCTTGCCGCCGCAACGCCGGCGTCCGCGCAGAAGCAGCGTATCGCGAGCTACGATGCCAACGGCAATCTCGATGCATTGATCGCCCGCCATGCCGCTGCGAACAACCTTCCGGAAGACCTGGTGAGGCGCGTCATCAAGCGTGAGAGTGGCGGCCGGGCGCACGTCGTCAGCGCGGGCAATTACGGCCTGATGCAGATCAAGCTGCCGACCGCCCGGTCGATGGGCTATACGGGCAGCGCCGCCGGCCTGCTCGATGCCGACACCAACATGACTTATGCGGTGAAATATCTTGCCGGTGCCTATCGTGTGGCCGGCGGAAATGCCAATCGCGCGGTGCACTACTACGCCGCCGGTTATTATTATGCCGCCAAGGGCAAGGGCATGCCGATCGGCCAGCCGGACCAGGCGCAGGCGTCGTTTGCGTCGGCCGCGCCGGCGAGCGACTTCAAGTTCAGCCCGCAGGAAAAATTGAGCGGAGCGCGTTCGCACGGCGTCAGCGTCGCGTCGTCGTCGAGCCTCTACACCGGCCGTCTCGATTATTATTGAGCGATCGTTCCGATCAGTACCAGTGCTGGCGCAGCATCGGGTAGGGCTCGGTCGGCGCCTGCAGCTGGTCGTTATAGCCGGGCTGCTGGTACTGGCCTTGCGATGATTGCGCGTTATAGCCGGGCTGTTGGTACTGCCCTTGATATTGTCCTTGCGCGGCCTGCTGAGTGCCGGGCGCTTGCGGCTTGCGATATTGCTGTCCGCCGAACAACGCCTCGAAAAGATTGAGTGGACGCTGCGGCGCGCTGGCCGCTCTGGCGCGGCGCGGACGATGTGCAACCCGCCGCCGGGTGTCACGCTGCTGCGGCTTCGTTTGTTCCTTGGCCTGCTCCTTGGTCGGTTCTTTGGCCTGCTCCGGCTTTTCCCCTGCTGAGCCCGTTTCGTTCGGGGCCACCGGCAATTCCGGCGCAGATACTTCGCCGGTCTCCACGGGAATGCTCACATTCGGAGTCTCGGTTGCGGCCGGCTCATCGGGCACCGGATCGGACTCGGTGCGGTCGGCCGGAAGCCCGGCGACCTTGGGCTCTTCCATCGCTGGCGCAGCCGGCGCGGCCTCAATCGCGGCAGGTTCGGCGGGCGCGGTCCGTGTCGGCGTGTCGGGCAAGTCGCGCAGGCGG
>DATBTA010000239.1:0-5266 GCA_036559505.1 Pseudolabrys sp.
CCCATGTATCAAAGGGAAATTGGTACCCGTGGCGCTCCCTAGGGACGGGCAGCGTGAGCAATTGCAATGCGTTACCGCCTGTCTCCTGCCCGAAAAACCCGCTCCGTCCGCAAACCAAAGTGTCTCCCCGCCCCGACCGCAAAATTTTCGGTTCGGAAATTTCATGTTCGCTTTCGCGGTCGATATTGGGGGCAAGGCGGAACATGCGCTTTTGCGCTGCATATGTCCGCTTATGACCCAAAGCGGACGTATGTGCCGACGTCTTTACTGTACCACTACGGTCGTGCCGACCGGGACCCGCTCATAGAGATCTGCGATGTCCTCGTTCCTCATCCGGAAACAGCCGGATGATTCCGCCTCGCCGACCGAATCCGGATCATTCGAGCCGTGAATCCGGTAGAGCGTACTGCCGAGATACATTGCGCGATTGCCGAGTGGATTGTCCGGATCGCCGCCCTTCATGTGCCTCGGCACATCCCTTTGCCGCGCGATCATCTCCGGTGGCGCCGTCCAATTTGGAAATTCCTTTTTCGCGGTGATCTTGTGCGTGCCCTTCCACTGGAAGCCGGCCCGGCCGACACCGATGCCGTAGCGTAGCGCCGAGCCGCCGCCTTGAACGAGATAAAGCCGCCGCTCTGTCGTGTTGATGACGATGGTGCCTGGCGCATACTTGCTGTCATAACGCACGGTGGTACGGCCGAGGCCGGTGCCATCGAAGCCGAAGATGTTGTAGATGCCCTTCTTGGTTGCGCCGCCGCGCAGCAGCTCGCTGTCGGACTGGGCTTGCGCGAGACTGACGGAACCAAGCAGGGCGGCGATTGCAGCTACGGTCGCAACATGACGTATCGACACGAGTTCTATCCCCGGATGGAAATGGTGCGGCACTGTAGGAATTGAGTCTACGGTCTCTCCCGTGCGACGGCAATTGCCCCAATCACGACACGGTCGAGCCCGCGCGTGGTTTCGAGCAGTGGGCAATGTCCGCTGTACTTCAATAATACGCAGCCGGGCGAGTTCACCGAGATCAGGGCTATCCTGCCACACGTCGCTGTGTTCGTCTGAGGTCGGCCCGATGTCTGCTTTTGACCCAAAGCAGACACCGAAAAGAACAAACGTTCCTGTGTCTCCCGGTGCAAGCTTTTGAAATGAGCGGGAAAATTTTTGACGTGGCGCTCCCTAGGGGACTCGAACCCCTGTTTTCGCCGTGAGAGGGCGACGTCCTGGGCCGCTAGACGAAGGGAGCCTAGACCCTCGAAATAGCCTCGATCAGCAGGTGGCGCAAGCGTGCCGCCAAGGTTCTTGCGGGGATCATCGCGTCATTCCACGCTGTGCCATCCGCAGGGAGCATGACGCATGATCGACACGATCGCCGGCTTGGTGAATAGCGACGCAGCGCTCATCCGTCGTGGCCGCTTCGTCGACACCACCTTCATGATTGCCATAGATGATGCCCAAATATTGCTGCGTGTGCAGGAGGGCCGCGTGACCAATGTGATGCGGGGTCCGTTCATCACGCCCAACTACAGTTTTTGCCTGCGGGCTTCGCGGAGCGTCTGGCAAAAATTCTGGCACCCGCTGCCCCCGCTCGGCTACACCGACATCTTCGCGCTGGTGAAGCAGAAACTCATGCAAGTCGAAGGTGACCTGCATCCATTCATGGCCAACCTGCTCTATTTCAAGGACGTCATCGCCGCCCCGCGACGGGAGGGCAAGCGATGAGCCCACAATACGAAGCAATCGCCGGCCGCTATCTGCGATGCAATCTGCTGGGAGAACCGCATCGCCTGTATGTTGAGGAAGCCGGGCAAGGCATTCCTCTGCTTTGCATGCACACGGCGGGTGCCGACACCCGCCAGTATCGCGGCTTGCTGAACGAAAGCCGCATCACAAAGAACTTCCGTGTAATCACCTTCGACATGCCCTGGCATGGCAAGACCTCGCCGCCGCCCGGCTGGCAGGACCGCGAATATCAACTGACTGCGCCTGACTATGTGCGTCTGATTCTTGACGTCATTAACGCACTCGAGCTTGAGAGGCCCATTGTCATGGGCTGCTCGATTGGCGGTCGCATTGTGCTACATCTCGCACATCAGCATCCGGACCGGTTTCGCGCGTTGATAGGATTGGAGTCGGCGCCCTACGCTGAAGCCTACTACGACCTATCCTGGCTCAACCGACCCGACGTGCACGGCGGAATGGTCTGCGCCGGCGTGATTTCCGGCCTGATCGCACCAACTGTGAACCCAACTGAACGTTGGGAAACACTATGGCACTACATGCAGAGCGGCCCAGGCGTGTTCAAAGGCGACCTCTACTTCTACACAACTCCCGATGGCGACATCCGCGACAAGCTCGATCAGATCGACGTCAAACTCTGCCCGCTGTTCCTGCTGACAGGTGAGTATGACTATTCCTGCACAGCCGAGGCAACGCTCGACATCGCCAAACGCACTGGCGCGTCCGCCACAATCATGAGAGGACTGGGCCATTTCCCGATGAGCGAGGACACTGAAAAATTTGTCTCGTACCTGCTTCCCGTCTTGGAGAAAATCCGTGCGCTGTGACCTGCAACTCACTGTGCCAGCCGAACGCGTCCAAGTGGCTTGAGAGTGTTCAAATCGAAACTGAGTAGCTCGATTGCGCCGTTGACCTCGACGGTAAGGACCAGACGCCCCTCTCCGATCGCGCTCGATAGCACCTTGGTCCCAGCGGGCAACGTGGCAGAAACGGATTGCACGGCCTGCACCCTTTCCTCGCCCTTGAAAACACGGTAGCCGATGACCGCGATGACGGCGGCCACGGCAAGGAAGGTGGTCAGGGTCGCGATCACCATCAGCCGGCGCACTCTGGCGACAACACGCGCTGCTTCCGGATCGAGAGGTTTTTCAGTTTCGCCGGACATTGCTTGAGCCATGAGAGATGATGCAACCGAAACTGTAACGATCGGTGGCGGCGAGGCCGGCCTGAGGGTCGATCGCGTGCTTGCCGCGCATCTTGCGCACCTGTCGCGCTCGCGGCTGAAAGCGCTGATCCTCGCCGGACAGGTCACAATCGCCGGACGCACGATCCGCGATCCGGCGGCCACCGTCAAATCGGGGGATTTGGTGAAGGTCGCGCTGCCGCCGCCGGAGCCCGCGGCGCCGCAGGGCGAGAATATTCCGCTCAACATCGTCTACGAGGACAGCGCGATCGTCGTGATCGACAAGCCCAAGGATCTGGTCGTCCACCCGGCCGCGGGTCACGCAAGCGGCACGCTGGTCAATGCGCTGATTGCCCATTGCGGCGACAGCCTGTCGGGCATCGGCGGGGTCAAGCGGCCCGGAATTGTTCACCGCCTGGACAAGGACACGACCGGCCTCATGGTTGTGGCGAAGACCGACAAGGCACACCGCGCACTGGCGAAGCAATTCGCCGAAAAAGGCGAAGGCCCGCTCCGGCGCGGCTATCTCGCAATCGTCTGGGGCGCACCCGGAAAGCCGAAAGGCACAGTCGACGCTCCGCTCGGGCGTCACCCTCAATCGCGCGACAAGCAGGCGGTCCGCACCAACGGGCGTGCTGCCGTCACCCATTGGCAGGTGCTCGAACGTTTCACCCCGCCCGGCACCAAGACCCCTGTCGCCAGCCTGCTCGCCTGCACCCTGGAGACTGGACGCACCCATCAGATCCGCGTGCATCTGGCGCATTTGGGGCATCCAATTCTGGGGGACGCCACCTACGGCACCGGATTCAGGACCAAGGCGAGCCTTCTTGCCCCAAAGGCCCGCGACGCCCTGTCAGCCCTTGGCAGACAGGCTTTGCATGCCTATCTACTGACCATCGAGCACCCCGAAACCGGCAAAGTCCTGGAGTTCCAATCGGAACTGCCGGGCGATTTGCGTCGTTTACGAGATGCCCTGCGCGCGGAAAACCCGTGAAGCAGGGTCACGGGCCGCGCAAATAGACAAGCCGCATCAAAGGCTTGGCAGTTGACGGCGACGCGATCTGGCGTCACGGCGACGTGACGGGCGCAAGCCTATCTTTCGCCCGGTCGAGCCGGTATGCTGCAGTTGCGATCGAGGGATTTCGCGGTCGCAACATCAAATGTGCGCCGTCGGCTCGGGGAGCGGCGGCGACAACCCGCCTGCCGATAAAACGGGGGCATGTAAGGAGGGCGCTATCATGGCCCGCACCGCCGCATTGCCGGCACTCAAGGCCGAATCCGGCCTTTCACACTATCTCGATGAAATTCGTCGGTTCCCTATGCTGGAACCGCAGGAAGAATACATGCTGGCGCGCAGCTGGCGTGAGCACGGCGATCGCGAAGCCGCGCATAAGCTTGTCACCAGCCATCTTCGCCTCGTCGCCAAGATCGCCATGGGCTATCGCGGCTACGGCCTGCCGATTTCCGAGGTGATCTCGGAAGGCAATGTCGGCCTGATGCAGGCGGTCAAGCGCTTCGAGCCCGAAAAAGGGTTCCGTCTCGCCACTTATGCGATGTGGTGGATCAAGGCGGCGATCCAGGAATACATCCTGCGCTCGTGGTCGCTGGTCAAAATGGGCACGACCGCAAACCAGAAGAAGCTCTTCTTCAACCTGCGCAAAGCGAAGAGCAAGATTTCCGCGCTCGAGGAAGGCGATATGCGGCCTGACCAGGTCCAGCTCATCGCAAAGCGGCTCGGGGTCACCGAGCAGGACGTCGTCGACATGAACCGCCGTCTTGGCGGCGACTCATCGCTCAACGCGCCGATCCGCGACGACGGCGAGAGCGGCGAATGGCAGGACTGGCTGGTCGACGATGCGCCAAGTCAGGAGCGCACTCTTGCCGAGAGCGAGGAGAGCGATAACCGTCACAAGGCGCTCTTGTCCGCGCTCGATGTGCTCAACGAGCGCGAGCGGCGCATTTTCGAGGCGCGGCGGCTTGCCGACGATCCGATCACGCTCGAGGAACTCGCCGCCGAGTTCAATGTCTCGCGCGAACGGGTGCGCCAGATCGAGGTGCGCGCTTTTGAGAAAGTACAGAAGGCGGTGAAGGGCCGAATGGCCGCGATGGAGAAGCCGGCTGAAGCGCCGGCAGTCACGGCGCACTAAGTGTCTTCACCGAATGCAAGAATGGCCGGGCCCTGCCCGGCCATTCTGCTTTGGCTGCCACGGACGAACGGTCTATTGCCCCCACGCACGGAAGGCTTCCTCGAAGGCGCGAGTGCCCGGCGTTCCCTTCTCCATTGCGAGGATCGCGCGCTTGCCGCTGGTGTAGACGAGCGGGATGTCGAACCAGTCCCGCTCCTTC
>DATBTA010000240.1:0-3915 GCA_036559505.1 Pseudolabrys sp.
CGTTTCTCTTCGCCGTGCTATGGAACAAACTGCATCACTATCAGGGACTTGAGTAGAACTGTGCTGTTCCCCGGCGCGGTCGCGGGGGACAGTCACTCGACGACCAAATTCGGCAGAAATTCTTCCGCCAATTCGGCCTTGGACGGTTGCGGCTCAGCAAGGTGGTCCATCGTCTCGAATTCATTTCCGCACGTCATGCAACGCCAAAAATGCGTTGTCTCGTCCGTACGCATGCTTTCCGACCACTCAGGCAATGTCTGAATTGTTTCGCAACGCGGGCATTTCGGCGGACGTGCTGCGGTTGCTGACATGAGACCCTCCGTTCTTGCCAGAGGCATTGCAAGCCGATCCGGCTGAGCCTGCCTTGATGTGGGTCAAATTGGAGGGTGGCGTCGCAGGACGTAGTTGGCGGTAATTTCCTGGATAGCTTGCGTGGCTTGTTCAGGAGTCCAATCTACCGATCGCACCCTGCTTCTCGCCCGCTCCGAACCAAAGTTTGTATGCCGCAAAGATTGCGACGAGCGCGCCGACGACAACGAAATTGATTTTCGCCGATGAACTATGAACGTGAAGCAGCCATGGCGCGGCGATCAGCCAGCAGCCGACAAATACGTTGATCCATTCCTCCCACAGGCGAAATGGCGATATCGTGAACATCTCCGTGCATATGAGGACGATTCCCGTCAGGACGGCGACATATGTTGCCGTCACGTCGTCACCGAATTTCAAGGGACCCGGCGAGATGCACAGCCAGATCGCCAGCAGCCAGCCGCACCAATTTTCCCATTGTATCGGCGGATTAAAGCGAACTTTGGCCACGAGAGCCTCCTGTCATCGTATAAGGTTTGCCGTCCATTGCACGAGCTGGATGGCGCACTTCCCGAACGCCTCGTTCAGTGCGTCAACCGTTGCAGCGGCATTCACGGATTTCGGGGCCGAGTTGCATTCAAAAATACGCGTGCCAAGCAGGCGGCCATTCGTCGAAACGATCTTGGCCCCGAATTCGACCTCGGCAGAGGGCACGGCAGACGCCGACAGTTGGAACCTTCTCAGGTCGAGAAAGAGTTGATTGTCAGCCGTCACGTTTTCCGAGGACCGGGCAACCGCGAGTCCGGCATTTTCGAAAGCCTGGATTATTTTTGCTTGCACGAGCTTGGGCGTGCTGTCGCTCCATTCCGCGCCGGTAAAGGTCGGGTCTTCGTTGCCGTCCGGCCGCACCAGAATTTTGCGGGTCTCGAACATGAGAAGCGATGCAGGATCTGCGACGTTCAGGGGGCCCCGCGGCTTGTCCAAAGAGGGAAACGTCTTGGGCGCGGCCAGATCGTAGACCACGCGTGGTGCGTTGGCGGCGCTGCCGCCGGTAAGGCGGTCCAGGCCGCTGACAATGCTGTCGAGCTTGTCGGAGTTGCGCGCCAGAGCCGCCGAGAACGTATTGAGGTTTGCAATGGTGGTGCGAAGCGGCTCCGCATTGTCGGCCAGAATGAGGTCAAGTCGCCGCAACGCGTCGCGCGCTGCAGTGGTCATGCTTTGCCCGGCGAGCGGATCGGCGGTCAGCGTGGCCGGCTGCCCGGGGATGGCGCTCAACGGCTTGCTGCCGCCTTGCAGGGTGACCACGGGGACGCCAGTCAGACCCTGAAAATCCAGGCTGACCTTGGTGTCGGCGCGTACCGGCGTGTTTGCGGCCACCGCAATTGTTGCCGTCACCCGGTTGGGATTGCCGACATCAAGCTCCAGGGCGGTTACTTCGCCGACACGGATTCCATTGAAGAGAACCGCCGCGCCCGTCAACAAGCCGGAAACCGTGTTTTCGAAGTGAAGACGGTAGGTTGTCCGCTGGGCCAGGCCGGCACCATTGTGCAGCCAGTAGACAAATCCGAAGCCTGCGGCAATCACAGCAAGGACGAACCCGCCGATCAGAACATAGGGTGCCCGAATTTCCATGGGTGCCTCAGTGGCTCGCCGGCGCGCGGGTCCGTGCGCGGGCGTTGTGAAAATAGGATCTGACCCAGGGGTGTTGGGAACTGACGAGCTGCTCGATCGGCCCTACCTCGACGATTTTCCCGCCGGAGAGGGCGGCGACGCGATCACAGACTGTGTTCAGGCTATCCAGATCGTGCGTCACCATAAAGACGGTGAGGCCGAGCGTCTGCTGCAGGGTTGAAATCAGCGCGTCGAAATCGCTGGCCGAGATCGGGTCAAGGCCGGAGGTCGGTTCATCGAGAAACACGATTTCAGGATCGAGAGCGAGAGCGCGCGCCAGCGCGGCGCGTTTTGTCATTCCGCCGGACAGCTCCGAAGGAAATTTGTTCCCGTCATCGGGGGAGAGCCCAACCATTTCAAGCTTCGCCGTCGCGAGCTCGTCGAGCAAAGTCTGCGAAATTTCCAGATTCTCGCGCATCGGAAATTGCACATTTTGCTGGACGGTAAGCGAGGAAAATAGCGCGCCCTGCTGGAACAGGATGCCCCAATGCCGACCAATCTCCTGCATGGCGGCGGTGTCGCCGTAGTCGGTCTCCGCGCCCATGATTGCGATGCGGCCCTCGCGCGGTGGAATTAAACCAATGATGGTTCGCAGCAGGACCGATTTACCGCCGCCCGACGCCCCGACCAAACCAAGGATCTCGCCGCGACGGACGTCGAGCGAAAGCCCGTCGAGCACGTTTTTTTCCCCGAATCCAACGGTCAGGTCGCGCACCGAAATTGCAGGGGTCTGAGATGAGTCCGGCATCGCAGGTTACATCCCGATCGAGGCGAAAAAGACCGCAAACAGGCCGTCAAGAACAATGACCAGAAAAATCGACTTAACGACCGATGTCGTTGTCTGCAATCCCAACGATTCGGCGCTGCCCTTGACGCGAAACCCCTCGCTGCATGCGACCGCGCCGATGACAAGCGCCATGAATGGCGCCTTGATGATACCAACTTCAAAGTGAGTCACCGATACCGCTTCACGAAGGCGGGCTATAAAGATGTCGGGGCTCATGCCGCCGTAAAACCACGCGACAAGTCCGCCTCCATAGAGCGCCGCCATTGACCCCAGAAAGGTCAGGATCGGCAGAGCGCAGACCAAGGCAATCACTCTCGGGAGCACCAATATGCTGACCGGATCGCGGCCCATGGTGCGCAGGGCATCGATTTCTTCCCGCATTTTCATGGAGCCGAGTTCGGCCGTGTAGGCGCTGCCAGACCGGCCGGCGACCATGATCGATACGATCAGCACGCCGATTTCGCGCAAGACGAGGATGCCGACCATGTCGACGACGTAGGCATCCGCTCCAAATTTCCGGAAGTGGAAAATCCCCTGCTGGGCAATGATGCCTCCGATCAGAAACGTGATCAGCACGACGATCGGAACGGCCTGCCAGCCAACGCGATACAGGTGATATACGGTGGACGTCGCGCGCAGCGAGCGAGGCCGTAACACCGCGCCGCCCAAAGATGTGCCAATGGCGCCAAGCATCGCGAGGAAGTAACCGAAATCCGTGTAGAGACCAGCGGTGGCGCGGCCGATGCGCTCAAGCCCGGCCGCCAATCTGTTTCGTTCGGGCTGCAGAACGGGCGGACGTCGATTGACGTCATGTATCTTTTCGAGAAGACCGCGAAACCGCTCCGGCACTCCGACCAACGTCGGTTTCAGGTCCTGGAGCTGGTAGCGCCGGAGGACTCGTTCCAGCAACCAGGCGCCGAGCGTGTCGAGGTGTTCGACGCCGGAAAGGTCGATGACCACATTTTTTTTCGGTGCATCGATTGACGGAAGAGCTGCCGCGAGACGCTCAAGCGAGACCGATTGCGCGGCGGTCCAGGGGCCGCTTGCAATCAGGCTTGCCGGTGCCGCGCCGCGGGTGAATGTTGGATCGCTCATCGCTCGCCATCCGTATTGAGGCGCACCAGTTGCGCCTACGACTTACAGATTTT
>DATBTA010000241.1:0-2833 GCA_036559505.1 Pseudolabrys sp.
TGATTTAAAGAAGCAGCTCTACCATACCATCGCAGATCGGCTTCATAGAGAGCTCGATGTTCGAAGGGAAGATGTGATGATCAATTTGGTTGAAGTTAAAAAGGAAAACTGGTCTTTCGGAAATGGCATAGCGCAGTATGCGTAATAGTAGATTGATAATGCCGCTATTTTTGCCGCTTGCTTCGACTGCATGGATGCAGGAGGTAGTGCACCAACAGTAGGCGCTTTAGGCGACGCAGGAGCAGTTGCCGAGGACTGAGATGCTCAAAACAAGCTTTCGCAAAAAATAGCGGAATTATCCCTAGCACTTTGCGCTGAAATTTTATATGATGACCGTCATGAAAAAGCCAGCATCGAAACCAACCGCCCTCAGCCGCAAAGAAGTCACGCACGAACGCATCGTCGAGACCGCCGCGCGCATCATCCGCCGTAGCGGCTACGACGGCACTGGGGTCGCCGACATCATGAAAGAAGCCGGCCTGACGCACGGCGGCTTCTACGCTCATTTCGCCTCGCGCGAGGCATTGCTCGCCGAGGCGGCGGACCGCGCCGGTGCCGAAGCCATCGCGGCGGCGGCGGGCATTGTCGCCGCTGCGCCACCGGAGCAGGCGTTGCAGACGCTGCTGCGCGCCTACCTCTCGAAAGAGCACGTCGAAGACGCCGAGACGGGCTGTCCACTGGTCGCTCTCGGTTCGGAGATGCCGCGCCAAGCGCCCGAGGTGCGGCGCGTAGCCACGCGCCGCATCAAGGAGACGATCGATCTCGTTGCCCGACAGTCGCCCGATTGGGGGCAGCCGGGGGCGCACGAGCACGCGCTGGTTACCGTGGCTACGATGGTCGGCACGTTGCTGCTGGCGCGGGCTGTCGACGATCCCAAGCTTTCCGACGCGCTGCGCGAAGCAGCGCTGAAACACCTCGTTCCCGCTGACGACGGCTAACGCCGCAGGCGGCCGGGCGGGCCTTTTTTTTAAACTTAAATATGACGATCGTCATATTTTATTGGCTCAATGAGCGAAATCACCACCTACCACAGAAAGGTATTCCGATGAAAATAGAGAGAAAAGACATGACGAACAACAAAATAGCATTGGTTACCGGGGCCTCGTCAGGCATCGGCGAAGCTATCGCCACGCGGCTGGCAACGGCGGGTTATAAAGTCTATGGCACCAGCAGACAGGGCGTTCAGGCGGACAAGCCATCTTTCGAGATGCTGGCCCTGGACGTGGCTCGTGAAGAATCGGTCGAAGCCGCGGTTAGTGAAGTTATGCGAAGGGAGGGCCGCATCGACCTGCTGGTGAACAATGCCGGATTCGGCCTCGCCCCCGCCGGAGCGGAAGAGAGCTCGGTTGAACAGGCCCAATCTGTCTTCGATACGAACTTCTATGGGATTATCCGGATGACCCGCGCCGTATTGCCGCACATGCGGCTTCAAGGCAGCGGCCGCATCATCAATATCGGCTCCGTGCTGGGTTTCTTGCCGATGCCTTACGGGGCGCTCTATGCAGCGACCAAGCACGCGGTAGAAGGCTATTCGGAATCGCTTGATCATGAGCTGCGCACGCTGGGCATCAGGGTTTCGGTCATCGAGCCGGCGTATACAAAGACACGGTTCGACGCGAACTTCCAGCAACCCGACGTCGAGCTCGATGCATATCGCGAGATTCGTGCGGCCTTGGGCAATTTGCTGCCGCAAATGGTCGCATCTGGCGACGAACCGAGCGTTGTGGCCGAGATCGTGCTGAAAGCGGCAAAAGCGGCTCGTCCGAAACTCCGATACACCGCCGGCAGGCGCGCCTGTCTTCTGCAATTCCTGCGCAGATATGCACCTGCCGGCGTATTGGACGCTGGGATTAGAAAGGACCTGCAGCTTGACGCGCGTTGAGCTCATTCGCCAGATTCTCTTGATCCCTGATATCGCCAACCGTCATTCTTTTCTAAGGACAACCAAAATGCTATTCGAAACTTTTTCTTTGCGTGCCACCAAACTCAACAATCGTGCGGTGATGTCGCCGCTCACGCGTAGTCGCGCGGTCGACAACAACACACCGAACAGTCTGATGGCTACGTACTACGCCCAGCGTGCAAGCGCAGGCCTCATCATCACCGAAGGGACCTCGCCGTCGCCGAATGGCTTGGGCTACGCGCGAATCCCAGGCCTCTTTAATGAAGCCCACGTGCAAGGTTGGAAACTGGTGACGGATGCAGTCCACGCCAAGGGCGGCAAGATCGTCGTGCAGCTCATGCATACCGGCCGTGTGAGCCACATGGCAAACCTACCGGCAGGAGCCGAAGTGCTTGGACCTTCATCCGAAACATGCCCTGGCGAGATGTGGACGGATACCCAGGGTAGCCAGCCGCATACGCCGCCGCGCGCTATGACCGAAGCTGACATCGAGGCTGTAATTCACGAGTACGCGGCCGCGGCGCGCCTTGCCATCGAAGCCGGCTTTGACGGAATCGAGCTGCACGCCGCCAACGGTTATTTGCTTGAGCAATTTCTGAACGCCAACGTCAACCGTCGAACCGATGGCTATGGCGGCACAGACGAAGGGCGCAACCGGCTCGTGCTCGAGGTCGCCCGCGCTGCCGCGCAGGAGATCGGTGCTGAACGGGTCGGCATCCGCTTGTCGCCCTACGGCGTGTTCAACGGTACCGGCGCGTTCCCCGGTGTGGACGAACAGTACGTGACGCTCGTGAAGGAACTCTCCGCGCTCGGCCTCATGTACGTTCACGTTTTGGACCATTCGGCTATGGGCGCGCCGCCTGTCCCGGCGAAGCTGAAAGCTGATCTTCGGGCCGCGTTTAACGGCCCCTTCATTCTCGCCGGCGGGTT
>DATBTA010000242.1:0-7670 GCA_036559505.1 Pseudolabrys sp.
TTGGGCGGTTTTGGTAAAGGTCGGCGAAGGCGGCGCGCCCCCGCGCAAGGAAGACTGGTCGCGCACCGGCAGGTTTGAAGATCTGATGCCGCATGTCCAACGTTTCAATATTCCGTTTGTCGATGCCAAGGCACTGATCGAATCAACACCGGAGTTCTGGGAATACCCGATGTGCGATCGCGATCCGCTGCCGCACTGGTCGCACGGCCGCGTGACATTGCTTGGCGACGCCGCGCATCCGATGTATCCCGTCGGATCAAACGGCGCATCGCAGGCAATTCTTGATGCGCGCTGCCTGGCTGACCGATTGCATGAAGCCGATCATGTCGGACAGGCGCTTTGGGCTTATGAGCGTGAAAGGCTCCCGATGACGGCGCAGATCGTGCAGTCGAACCGGTCCGGTGGGCCGGAAGGTGTCATCGACGCTGTCGAGCAGCGTGCCCCCGACGGCTTCGACAATATCGACAACGTCCTGTCTTATGAGGAACGCAAGGCGATCGTGCGCGGCTACGCGGCCAAAGCGGGCTTCGCCAAGGAACAAGTTAACAAAGGCAACAAGGTCGCCTAGGCGCCGGGCGGGGGTGGCAGGAAGTTGACTTCGTGCTTGGCCGACAGGGCGACGACGTCCGGCGGATTTTGCTCTTTCATCGAGTGGATCGCCCAGAACAGATCGTAGAGCTTGCGCGTCGGCGTCACCCAGAAAAGACACTTGAGGACCTGATCGGACTTGTTGAAGAGTCCGTGCGGAATGCCCATCGGCAGCTTGATCAGGTCGCCGGCGGTCGCCGTGAATTCCTTGCCGTCGATCAACGCGTCCATACGCCCTTCGAGCATGTAGACGAATTCGTCTTGCGTCGGATGAATGTGCGGCGGCACGAAAGTGGTCGGCGGCAACGTTGCATGCCAGGCAAAGGAGCTTTCGGAGAGCTGCTTGGGAACATAGGTCTGTCCCAAAATACTCCAAACGATCCCGTCGAGACCCGAATTGGCCTTGGTGACGCCCGGTGTCATCGCCTGCATTGTCCGTCACTCCTCTTATAAATTTCGCGTAACCTAGTTGATACATCACGGGAACGCCAGCAGCGGCCCGTACTTCAAGCTTAACGCGCGCCGCAATTCACGGGCGATGACGAAAGCTTGTCGGCTGCCGGCAATTAAGCGAGAATCGGCTAACGGCTTCGGCTGGAGGTGGGCAATGGTCGGCCGCAAGAATACGACAGCCGTCTTTTTTATCTGCTTTGTCGCCGGCAGCCTGCCGGCACAGGCCGCAACTCATGAAGAGATCGTTGAGTCCTGTCGGCAGAGCGTAGGTCGCCCGATCGTTCAGGCCTGCATGGGCGGACGCCGCGACATGCTTGAGGAATGCCGCCAGAAGGCGACCCCGGCCGTGCGCGCCTGCGTGATCAAGGAAGAACAGCGGATTGCGGCAACCAAGGCCGCGCCCGCAGCGCCTAAGGATAAGGAAGAGGAAGCGGCACTCAAAGGCGAACGCGGCATGGTGGCTGCCGGCTTCGTTGCGCCGCCGCGCACGATCGCTGACATCACGGCGATCCTCGACAGCGAGAAGCCGGATCCTGCAAAAATCGCGCAACGCAAGGCGACTGCCGACGGCGAGCCCCCGAAAAATGGATCGAAGAGCGCGCTCGCACAATTCTATTACGAGCGCGGCAATGCACGCGCTTCGCTTGCGCACCACGAAGATGCGCTGAACGACGCGCTGAAGGCGTGGGAGGTTGGGCGAGGCAGCCTCCAAGAGCAACAAGATACGCGCATCATCCAATTCATCGGCCTGCAATACCTGGCCGCTGGCCGGCCGAAGGAAGCAATCGATTTCTGGCTCAAAGCCGTCGGCCTCGGGGAGCAACCCGGACGTCGCGGAGCGTTGATCAATGCCGCGCGCGGCATTGCCCAGGCCTATGTCGCTATGGGCGACGTAACGCAGGCTGATGCGTTTGCGCGCCGCGTTATCGCGCGCGTGCAGGAAGCGCGCGGTAGTCCGCATCCGAAATGGCGTGAAGTGTACAAGAACGCCGGCACCAGTTGGGAAGCGGACAGCGATCTCGCCCGTGCCCTCATTTTTGAAGCGCGTGGGCAATATCGGGAAGCAGAGGCCGCATACCGGCGGTCGGAGGCGTTCCGCCGCGCCTCTGTCACCGATGTGCAGCGGCTCCCGTTTCCCCCACCGCGCGAGCAGGTTCTGGGCGGCGTCAATAGCGTTCGCCTGTCAATCGCTCGCATGGAAACGAGGCAGGGCCGCCTGGCCGAGGCCGAGGCCGATGCGCGCAAGGCGTTGCTGGCGGTGCTTGGCAGCCAGGGCAAGTACCATCCCAACACACCGAAATACATCACGGTGTTGGCAGCGATCCTGCTTGAACAAGGACGTTATTCGGAAGCAGAGAAACTCAGCCGCGCTGCGCTCGACATTCTGCGCACCGTCGGCGTCGCCGAAGATAGCCCGGTGATGGCCAGCACCCTTTCCGATCTCGGGAATATCCTGACGCTGGAGCACAAGGATAACGAGGCGATCGAAACTTATGCGCAGCTTGAGCGCGTGATCGCCAAATGGCCACCAAGCCAGCGCGAGGCTTTCCTGCTCAACGGCTCGCGCATCGTCGCACTCTACGCCGCCAATCGCATTGATGACGGCATCGCGACGGCCCAGGCGCTCGTCAAGCGTCAACTGTCGCGAGTCGGCGAAGGTCATTACGACACGGCATCGGCTCGCGGTACCTTGGCAATCGGCTACGCGCGCGCGGGGCGCCACGCAGATGCCACGCGCGAATTCAAACTTGCCATTCCACCGATGATTGCCGCAACGCGGGAACATTCTGAAGACGATGAGGCCTCTTCGGTCGCTGCGCGCAGCCAGTTGCTGCAGACGATTGTGGAAGCTTACATCGGCGTGCTTGCACGCGATTCCAACCGCAATACCGAGGCTGCCGTCGAGACATTTGCGCTCGCCGACGCGGTGCGTGGACGGTCAGTACAGCAGGCGCTGGCTGCGTCGAGCGCGCGTATGATCGCCAAGGACCCGGCGCTCGCCGAACTGGTGCGCATCGAACAGGATCACGGCAAGCAGATTAATGCGCTGCTGGGCACCCTGAACAACACGCTTTCAATGCCCGCGGCCGAGCGCGACGAGGCCAACATCCGCGCGATTAACGCAACGCTGGTGCAGCTGCGCGCCGACCGCAAGAAGGCACGTGACGACATCAACCGCCGCTTTCCTGCCTACGCCGATCTGGTCGATCCAAAACCGCCGACCGTGGACCAGATCGCAGCAGCCCTGCGTCCCGACGAAGCCTTTCTCTCGTTCTATTTCGGTCGCGATCTAAGTTTCGTCTGGGCCGTTCCGAAAACCGGTCCGGTTGCATTTGCGGCGGTGCCCGCCACTGCGACCGATCTCGAAGCCAAGGTCCGGCGGCTGCGTGAAGCGCTCGATCCGCAGGCCGCCATGATCTCCGACATTCCCGCTTTTGATGTTGCCCTCGGTTACGAGCTTTATGCCCTGTTGCTCAAACCCGTCGAGCAAGGCTGGAAATCAGCGAAGAATCTTGTCGTGGTCACCAATGGCGCGCTTGGCCTGCTGCCGTTGTCACTGCTGCCGACGTCGCGTGTTGAGGTGGATCAGCAGGGACCGGCGTTTGCCGGCTATGCCAAGGTGCCCTGGTTGGCACGGACTCACGCCGTAACGATGGTGCCTTCGGCCGCGGCGCTGCGCACCTTGCGAGCACTGCCACCCGCCCCGGCGACACGCGGCAAGCTCATCGCGTTCGGCGACCCGTATTTCAGCGAGACCCAGGCAACCGAAGCCGAGAACGACAAACCAGTAACGATTGCTTCCGCAGACGGGGTCGCAACGCGAGGTCTGCCGTTGAAGCGGCGGTCGAGTCCGCAGACACAAGGCGTTGACAGCGCCGAACTCGCCCTGCTGCCGCGCCTGCCCGACACCGCGGACGAATTGCGGTCTATCGCCCTGGCGCTCGAGGCCGACCCGGCCAAGACGTTGTATCTCGGCAAGGATGCCAACGAGAGCGCCGTACGGAAGCTCGACCTGTCCGGCTTTAAAGTTGTCGTCTTCGCGACGCACGGTCTCGTCCCCGGCGACCTGAATGGTTTGACCCAGCCTGCATTGGCGCTGACAGCTCCGAAAGTTGCGGCTGTCGAAGGTGACGGCCTGCTGACCATGGAGGAAATTCTCACGCTGAAGCTCGATGCCGACTGGGTTGTGCTCTCGGCGTGCAACACCGCCGCCGGGGCCGGCGCGGGCGCCGAAGCCGCATCCGGCCTGGGCCGCGCTTTCTTCTATGCTGGCACGCGAGCCATTCTCGTCACCAACTGGTCGGTGCATTCGCAATCGGCGCGCGAACTGGTGTCCGATTTGTTTCGCCGACAGGCTGCAGAGTCCAAGCTCACGCGCGCGGTGGCACTACAGCAGGCGATGAATGCGCTGATTGATGGAAAGGGCTTTGTCGACGAAAAGGGCAACACGCTCTTCAGCTACGCGCATCCCCTGTTCTGGGCACCCTATAGCCTCATCGGCGATGGCGGCTGACTAACCTGGCTCAGGCTTTATTTGTCCCTTCGATGGCTTGCAGCATCGCGCCGACCGCAGCGCTCTGCGTGAGCCCGCCCTCACGGACGAGGCTCCGCCAGGTATAGAAGCTCAGGGCCAAATTCAGCATCGCCCGCTGCCGTGCATTGAGCTTCGCGCCGAGCGTCTCGTGATAAGCCGCCATGGTTGGCCCCATCCGCAGCCCGACAACTTCTCTCACCAGCGGATGATTTTCCGCGTCTCGCAATATGCATGCAGCCAGTTCGGCGCCGCGCTCAAACCAGCCGTAGATCGCGGTGAGACCGACGCGCAGCCGTTCGTGCCGGTCTCCGATACTTCGCCAAGACGTGGGGTCCGGCAGCGGATCGCGCTCGAGGGCCAGCGCCGAGCACGCCATCAAAAGGCTCCGCTCGTCGGGGAAATGCGCATAAAGCGTGTGGCGCTGAACGCCTGCCCGTTCAGCCACCATGCTGAAAGTCGTGAGCCCGGGGCCGACGGTGCCGTGCAGATCGACCGCCGCTTCGACGATGCGCTGCCGCGTTTCCGCCTGCTGCTCAGCCCGGCGCTTGAGGGTATAGGTCCGTGCCATCAATTTCATTGCACTAGCATGTGCAATCATTATTGACAAGTCCAAAAATTTCGCTACACATAGCTGTATCTTCAAATTAAGCGCTCAGGAGGCAGCTGTGGAGACCAAAATCGCTGAGATCGCCGACGGCATTTACCGGCTCTCGACCTTCGTGCCGGACATCGCCCCGCCCGCCGGCTTCACCTTCAATCAATTCCTGATCCTGGGGGACGAGCCGCTCATGTTCCACACCGGCCTGCGGAAGATGTTTCCGCTGAACCGGGACGCCGTGAGCCGCCTCATGCCACCCGAACGCCTGCGCTGGATCGCTTTCGGCCATTTCGAGGCCGATGAGTGCGGCGCGATGAACGAGTGGCTTGCCTTCGCTCCGAACGCACAGCCTGCGCACGGCAACACCGGTTGCATGGTTTCGCTCAACGATTTTGCCGACCGGGCACCGCGCGTGCTTCAGGACGGCGAAGTCATCGACCTCGGCCGCGGCAAGAGAGTCCGTTACCTCGACACGCCGCACACACCGCACGGCTGGGACGCCGGCGTGGTTTTTGAAGAGTCGACCGGGACGCTGTTGTGCGGCGACCTGTTCACCCAGCTCGGCAACGGTCCGGCACTGACCGATAGCGATGTCGTCGGGCCGGCAGCAGCAGCCGAAGACCTGTTCCGCTACTCCGCTCTTAATCCCGGCATGGGAACGACAATCCGTGCACTAACAAGAACGTCACCGCGAACTCTGGCCTTGATGCACGGCCCGTCGTTTTCTGGAGATGGCGCCGCCGCTCTGCGTGCGCTTGCCGATGATTACGACCGACGCACCCAACACAACCAAGCAGAAGCAATGCGCATCAAAGATGCGGCATGAATGGAGTCCGCAATGACCAATGTTGTTGTTCATCTTTCCGGCACAGAATCGCACTGCAGTCAGCTTGCCAACGGGACGCGCCGCGCACTGGACGAGTTATCCGACACCGTGCTCAAGGACTTTGGACTTGCGCGGAGCGATATTCCCTTCATTGCCGGCAAACTTGCGTACAAATGTAAGGATCCGGCCCGCGACGTGATCGACCGGTTCGACTGGAACGCGGTGTGGCGGAACGCGACGATCCTCAGGTTGCCGGACGCCGTCTTTCGTCTCGCGATTATGGCGGTGGCCGCTGTTTCGGCGATCTTCGTGCTTTCATCGTCCGTCTTGGCCTAGCGGATGGTTGGTTCGATGCCGTAGGCCCATGGTCCAACTCGACCGGGCCCCGTCAGAGGGGCCTAATTGTTCCCAAGGTGCGTGCGGTCGGAGCACAGCAATGCCAGCTCTCGCCTTCCTTGCAGTGGCAGGTTTGACGCTGATCGCGTTGCTATTCCTTGCAGACGTAACATTGGAGCAGGACGGTTCGCCCGTGATCGTCACCAGCCAACGCTCGGGTTTGCCGGAATCGTCGCTGCGTTTTGACAAGATTCACATTCTCACCACCGCGCCGGCGCCCGACATGACATCGCAAGCCGTACGTGACGCTCAACCCAAGCCGGAGTCTCCAGATCCGATAAAAATCCACCCGGAGGCGCGCGAGGCGCGCGCGGAGGCACCGCCTCAAAACACAAGCGTCATGCACCCTTTTAGCTACCAGTACCGCAGGAGCCAGGTGTTCGACAGATTTTCCATCAAGGGCCAATAGGCCGAACCCGTCAGGGAGATGACTGTCATGCAGGCAACAACATCAATGCCACTATCCGACCGTCCGATGCTGCACGCCCTTGCCAAGTCCTGGTGGGTGCTGCTGTTGCGGGGGATCGCCGCCATTATCTTCGGCGTTCTCGCATTCGCGTGGCCCGGACTGACCTTAGTGACCCTGGTCCTTCTTTACGGAGCCTTTGCGCTGGTCGACGGCGCACTGTCGCTAATGGCCGCCTTCACGAGCAGTGCCAAGCCAATTCCGACCTGGTGGCTCATCGTGGTGGGTCTCCTCGGCATCGCCGCCGGCGTCGTGACGTTCCTGTGGCCTGGCATCACCGCTGTGCTGCTGGTGATGTTCATCGGTGCCTGGGCCCTGGTGCACGGCATCTTCGAGATCATCGGCGCGATTCAATTACGCAAGGAGATCGACAACGAATGGATGCTGATCTTCGGCGGACTGTTGTCGGTGTTGTTCGGTATTGTGGTTCTGATCGCACCCGGCGCCGGCGCGATCGGGCTGGTCTGGGCAATCGCCACCTACTCGATCCTGTTCGGCATCACGTTTGTGGCTCTGGCGCTTCGCCTGCGGAGTCATACGCACTCCGCCGTAGCGGCGTGAGTCGGCCGCCGCTTTCCGACCGCTGCGTGCAAAAAAGAGAAGCCGCCGTTTTGCCGGGGCGAAATACTCGTTGGTCACAAAAATCCCGCGCGTCGGCAAGCCGACGGCGGGATCCTGAACCACACGCTCTGCCAGTACATCCGTGGCCAGAACCTGTGGCTGTTCGCGCCTTCAATCAAGCGGCGTGTAAATTGTCCGCGGCAGACTTTCCCGTGCGACGGTCCTTGACGATATCGAACGTGACGCT
>DATBTA010000243.1:0-4226 GCA_036559505.1 Pseudolabrys sp.
TTGAAATCATATTCGTCAACACCGCGCGCGCTCTTGGCGCCAGGCGACTTCGCGGTATGGCCGACGTCAAGCACGACACGAAAGCCGGGACGGACGCAGCTCGCCGCGTCTGATTTTGTCGGGCTAACGGTCGGCTCGGCCCCGGCAATGCTGAGTGGCAGCGCGGACAAGAGGGTCGCGAGCGATACCGCAATGGTGCGCCACTGGTGAATCATGCCACATTCTGTGACATTTCCCGCCATCAAACAATTGCTTCAGTGGAGGCCTTAAACTCGCGCGGAAATCGCCTCCGCGATCGCGACCGTGCGCCGCGCCATGTCAGCGTGCAGCCGCTCGACCATGCGGCCGTCGATCGAGACCACGCCCCTGCCCTTGTTTTCGGGCAGATCGAACGCCGCGATCATCTTGCGCGCCTGCTCGACGTCAGCCGGCGACGGTGAAAATGCCCTATTGCAAGGCTCGATCTGGCTTGGATGTATCAACGTCTTGCCGTCGAAGCCGAGCTCCAGACCCTGCGCGCATTCCTTCGCAAAACCATCGGCATTGCCGATGTCATTGTAGACACCGTCCAGAATATCGATGCCGTGGATGCGCGCGGCGGCGACGCACATTGAAAGCCACGCCAGCATCGGCGCCCTGCCGGGCACAAGGCGTGCGCGTGTGTCCTTGGCAAGGTCGTTCGTTCCCATCACGAAGCCGGCGAGACGAGTCTCGGAGTCACGCGCCGCCGCTGCGATCGACAGAATATTGAAAATTGCAAGCGGGGTTTCGATCATCGCCCAGACCCGGGTCTTGTGATCGGTTCCCATATCGAGCATCCGACGGCCGATCAGCTCCAGCGTGTCGGAATTTGATACTTTGGGCACCAGAATGACGTCGGGGGCGGCATGTGCGGCGGCCGAAAGATCGTCGGCATGCCACGGCGTATCGACGCCGTTGATCCGGATAAAGACTTCTCGGGCGCCGAAGCCGCCCGCCTTGACGGCGTCGACGACCCGCTGGCGCGCGGCCTTCTTGGCGTCGGGCGCGACCGAATCCTCGAGATCGAGAACCACGCCGTCGGCCGGCAGCGTCTTCGCCTTGTCCAGTGCCCGGGCGTTGGAACCGGGCATATACAGAACGCTACGGCGCGGACGGACGGTCATTCAGGCAGACTCCTCGGCAAAATCCTATCGTTCATGCATCCGCTGCGCCACTCCGCTCTGCGGGTTGCCAACGACAAGCGCGGCGTGATTGTGTGCGTTCCGCCCTTGTTTCTCTCAATCGTCAGGTCATGCGATTTCCCGAGCAACTTATCGATGGTTACCGCGCCTTTCTGGTCGGCCGGCTACGGCACGAGCAGGACCGCTATCTCGGCCTCGCCGAAAGCGGGCAGGCGCCACAGATCATGGTCATCGGCTGTTGCGACTCGCGCGTGTCACCCGAAGTTATCTTCGATGCACGGCCCGGTGAATTGTTCGTCGTGCGCAACATCGGCAACCTGGTCCCGCCCTATACGCCCGACGGCGCGCAGCGAGCGGTCTCTGCGGCGCTGGAGTTCGCCGTGCAGGCGCTCAAGGTGAAACATATCGTCGTGCTCGGTCATGCCCAGTGCGGCGGCATCCGCGCATACGTGGAGGAGGCTGCGCCTTTGTCGCCCGGTGATTTCATCGGCCATTGGATGGCACTGATCGCGCCCGCGGCGGCGGAAGTTGGCCCGCGCGGCGATCGCGCGCTTGGCCAGTACCTGACGCAACTGGAGCAGGCATCAATTGTCAAAATGCTGGACAACCTTATGACATTCCCCTGGATAAAAAATCAGGTGGGCCGCGGACAGTTGGCGTTGCACGCCGCCTATTTCGGTGTCGCAACCGGGCAGCTTTCGGTGCGTGATCCTGCCACGGGGCAATTCGTCCAGGTTGCTGCGGACGATCACAAACGTCTATTTGCTCAGCCGCGCTTTTGACGATGCCCTGCCTGCGTCTTAACCGTATTCGTGTGGATTCCCCTTACAAATCCGATCCGGATCGGGAAAGACGGTTACCGAGAATGCGCGGTTTCTGTCTAACGCGATGGTAATGACCTCCGGCTACAGGTAGCCGGATTTTCTCATGACCGGGGCGCCCGAAGCCGTGCTTGAAGAGCGATCGATTATCGCTGAGATCGAGGGGACCTTCGCATCGGGATCGGCCGACAAGCAGGCGGACATCCTTCGCCGCGTCACCGACCTTTTTCTCGCCGGCGCCGACAACTATTCCGATGATCATGTCGACCTGTTCGACGGCGTGATATCGCGCATCGCAGAGAAGATAGAAACCAAGGCACGAGCCGAGCTCGCCCACCGCCTGGCGCCCGCGCCCAACGCACCACCGATGACCGTACGAAAGCTCGCGCACGATGAATCGATTGAGGTTGCGGGACCGATCTTAAGCCTGTCCAACAGATTGTCCGACGAGGATCTGCTCGCGATCGCGAGCGGCAAGAGCCAGGACCGGCTCCTTGCCATTTCGAAGCGCTCCTCGCTCAGCGAAAAAGTCAGCGACGTGCTGGTCACGCACGGCGATCGTGACGTCGTTCTTTCGGTGACACGCAACGAAGGCGCGCGCATTTCGGACGCCGGCTACACCAAACTGGTCGACCGGTCGATCAACGACGAAGTGCTCGCCATTTGCGTCTCCATGCGCAAAGACATCCCGCAGGAGCACTTCAATGCATTGATCGCGAAGGCCTCCG
Organism: Pseudolabrys sp.; assembly: GCA_036559505.1. Classification (GTDB taxonomy): domain Bacteria; phylum Pseudomonadota; class Alphaproteobacteria; order Rhizobiales; family Xanthobacteraceae; genus Pseudolabrys. Next base: position 2,713 of record DATBTA010000243.1, read on the forward strand.
AGGTCGTGTTCGAAAAGCTGGCAGCGAGCAATCCGCACGCGGTCTACGAAGTGCACAAGGTGCTGACCGACATCACCGGGCAGGATCCGGCCGGGCAACCAAAGGCAAAACGAGACTACCGCGAGGCGGCGGCGCAGTTCGACGTTATCAGGCGTTCGGGCGCTCCGGTCGACCCGGTGGTCTGCGAATACGCCAAGAACGGGAAGTTCGAGGAAACGGTCGCCGCGCTGTCGGCGATGTCCGGGGCCCCGATCAAGCTCGTCGAGAGCGTCATGAATGACGCACGCCCGGACAGCGATTTTGCCCTGATTTTGGCCAAGGCCGCGGGCCTTTCGTGGCCGACCGTCAAACACATATGCATTTTGCGCCGCAAGGTCTTCCGCTTTTCCCCGCAGGCAATCGAAACCGCCCGCCATAGCTTCGACCGCCTGCAGACGGCCACGGCGCGACGGCTCGTTCGTTTCTACAACGAACGCCACGCCGCGCTGGCCGATTTCCACCAGCTGGAGCAACAAATTCGCGCGCAGGAAACCCCCGCGCGCGCCTCTTAGAGACCCAACTCCGGAAAGTCTGAAGCGCTACGCCGCACGGCGCTTCGCCTGAATCAGCTTACGATTGATCAGGCACTCTGCGATCTGCACCGCGTTGAGCGCCGCGCCCTTGCGTAAATTGTCGGACACGACCCACATCTGCAGGCCGTTCTCGATGGTGCCGTCCTCACGAATGCGGCTGATATAGGTTGCATCCTCGCCCACGCATTCGTAAGGCGTCACGTAGCCGCCGTCCTCACGCTTGTCGATAACGAGACAGCCAGGCGCGTTGCGCAGAATGTCACGCGCCTCGTCCGCGGTGATCGGATTTTCGAACTCGATATTGACGGCTTCCGAATGGCCGACAAAGACCGGCACGCGCACGCATGTTGCACTGAGCTTGATCTTGGGATCGAGAATCTTCTTTGTCTCGACCACCATCTTCCACTCTTCCTTGGTGTAGCCATCGTCCATGAACGCATCGATGTGCGGGATGACGTTGAAGGCAATCCGCTTGGAAAACTTCTTTGTCTCGATTTCACCGAGCGTGAACACTGCCTTGCTCTGCGAGAACAGCTCGTCCATCGCATCCTTGCCGGCACCGGAAACCGACTGATAGGTCGCAACCACGACACGCTTGATCTTCGCTTTGTCGTGCAACGGCTTCAGCGCCACCACGAGCTGAGCGGTCGAGCAATTCGGATTGGCGATGATGTTCTTCTTGGTGAAGCCAGTGATCGCACCGGCATTTACTTCCGGCACAATCAACGGAACGTCCGGGTCCATGCGCCAGGCCGACGAGTTGTCGATCACCACAGCTCCCTGCGCGGCAATCTTCGGCGACCATTCCCTGGACACCGCGCCGCCTGCTGACATCAGACAGATGTCGACATCCGAAAAATCAAAATGGTCGAGCGCCTTCACTTTCAGCGTCTTGTCGCCGAACGAGCATTCCACGCCCTGGCTGCGCCGCGACGCGACGGC
>DATBTA010000244.1:0-3821 GCA_036559505.1 Pseudolabrys sp.
CGGTAGCGCCGGCGCCCAAGGTAAGCGTAACCGGGGTGACGAAAGCCTCGAACCAGCGGTCGAGGGGAACGCGCTCGAAGAACTCGACTCGCTGCGGCTCGTGACGCCTGATTGCGCGGCGAATGGCATCAACCAGCTCCGGCATACGCAACGCGATCAGCGCCGGCTCGCCGCGGCGCAAGGCCGGCGCACTCGAGATGGCCATATCGTTGAACGCGATGACCCGACCCTCGTGATCCAGCACAATCGCGGCTTCGGGAACGCCGTCGATCAGTTGCTCGATCAACAGCGCCTGCGGCTCGGCAAATACACGGGGCGCCGCAGGAGCAATGCTTGTGCCGGCCGCCGTTTCCGTGCGTCCGAGCAAAGCCAGCCAGGCGCTGCGCAACCGTGTCCCCAGCGCGGGTTGGGCGGGAAAATTGCGGCGCTCGTCATCAATCGCCATGGTCAGGTGGCGTCGGTTCTGTTCGATTCCAGTTCGCTACGGAGCGGCTCGGTCACGGACGTTATTGCTTTCGGCTCGGAAACGCGCCGTGCGCCGGTCATATTTAGCCACACTTCGCGCGCGCCGAGGATCGTCAACGCAATCGCAAAAGGGATGATGTAGTACAGCAGCCTGAACAGGAGCAGACCAGCCAGCACCGATTCCTTGTCGAATTGCCATAACGCCACGAGCATGGCGGCATCGAACACGCCAAGCCCGCCGGGTGCGTGACTGGCGAAGCCGAGCAACGTCGCCGACACGAACACCACCGCCATCGTCACGAAGCCTATCTCCGGGTGGGTCGGCAACAGCATGTACATGGCGAGCGCGCAGCTACCGAGGTCGAGGATGCCTATCCCGATCTGCAACAACGTGGACGGCCCGCTGGGCAACGCGACCTTCCATTCGCCCTGCCCGATCTCGCGTGGTGCGCTCCAGACCCAGGCGACGTAGGACGCCAACACCAGCAGCATTGCAATGCCGATGCCGCGATTGAGCCAGTCCGGCAGTTGATCGATAGGTCCGGCTGCCTGCGGATGATAGGTGACGCCGAGCCCCAGCACCGTGGCATTGCCTAGCCAGAACGTCAGGCCGGCGACAAAGCAGATCTTGGCGACTTCGATGGCGTCAAGCCCGTATGCGGAATAGATCCGGTAACGGACAGCGCCGCCCGTGAAGACGGTGGCGCCGATGTTGTGACCGATCGAATAGCTCGTGAAGCCTGTCAGCGCGGCGATGCGATAAGGCACCTCCTTGCGTCCGATCGTGCGCAAGGCAAACCAGTCGTAGAAGGTCAGCGTGAAATAGCCACACGCAACGAAAAATGCGGCCGCCGCGATATGTTTAGGATCCGTCGCTTTGAGCGCCGCGATCACTTCGTCGACGTCGGTATCGCGCAGCATGTGAAAAAGAACAACGACCGCGACCGAAATGATCGCGATGCTCAGCATCACGCCAATGCGATTCCAGCCGATTGTCTCTTGGAAAAAACGCGCCACCGCGCGCAGTACTCCGACCATTCATCCTCCGCTTCGGCGTATCGCCCCGAACGCCGCGCGCCGCGAAAGCGCTGTCTCGACCCCTAGCAGAACTCAGATCGCGGGGCGAGTAGACTGCCCCATCCTGTCATGTGATAGGATGCCAAAAATAAGGCCGTTAATAATTGTCAGCGGCAGTCTTTCGGGAGGCCCTCATGAGCCGATCCGACCATTCCCGCCGTACGGTCCTCAAGGGCGCCGGCCTTGGCATGAGCGCAGGGCTTTTATCCGGCCTCGCTCCCGCAGTGACCGCCGAAAATGCAGAAATATGGGCCCATGAATATTGGGCAAATAAAGACGGCGTGAAGCTCAATCTGTGGCGCAAGCGCATTGGCGCGCCTGCGCCGGGCGAGCAGGCGCGACCGGTGCTGTTTCTCGTTCATGGTTCATCCAATTCGTCGCGTTCTTCATACGATCTGAGCGTGCCGGGCAAAGGCGAATACTCGCTGATGAATGTGTTCGCCCGCTATGGCTACGACGTGTGGACCATGGACCATGACGGATATGGTTACTCCGGCTCATCGGGCAACAATTCCGATATCGCCAGCGGCGTGGCCGACCTCAAGGCCGCAATCCCGGTCGTGCTGAAAGAAACCGGCCGGCAAAAGGCGCACTTATACGGCACATCGTCGGGCGGAATCCGCGCGGCCGCCTACGCGCAGGCCCAACCCGAGGCAGTCGACCGGCTGGCGCTTTGTGCTTTCACCTACAAGGGAAATGGCGCTGCCGAGATCGAGCGCCGAAGAAAGAGGATCGACGCCTTGCGCGCGAGCCCGCGGCGCAAGCGGGACGCTGACATGATCCGCTCGATCTTCACGCGCGACGGCCATCCTTCGCTTTACGATCCGGCCGTGCCTGAGGCGATCATCGCGGCGGAGATGAAATTCGGCGACACGATCCCGAGCGGCACCTATCTCGACATGGCCGCCAACCTGCCGATCGTCGATCCCACGAAAATCAAGTCGCCCGTGCTCATGCTGCGCGGAGAGTTCGACGGCAATTCGACCAACGACGACCTGCTCGACTTCTACCGCCAGCTTCCGAACGGTGACCGCCAGTTTGTCATTCTGCCACAGACGGCGCACAGCGCCGGCTACAGCACCAACCGGCATCTGCTCTGGTATGCGATGAAGAATTTTCTCGCGGCGCCGGCGCCGATCGCCTGATCAGGCAGCGGTGAAAAACGCGCGCAGCGCTTCGGTCGTCTCCTCCGGCGCCTCTTCCGACAAATAATGCCCGCAGGGCAGCGCCTTGGCGCCGATGATATTGGTCGCGTAGTCGCGCCAGATTTCGGCGGGACCGGGCCTGTGGTTGCGCCCGACCCCGCCGGTCGCACCCCATAGCACCAGAACCGGACACTCGATCTTGCGCCCGGCTTCGAAGTCCTTGGTGTCCATCTCGAGATCGATACCGAACGTGGCGCGATAATCCTCGCAGATGGCGTGAATGGTTTCCGGATTGCGAAAGCAGCGCTTGTATTCGGCGAGCGCCGCCGGATCGAAGGAGCCCAAGCCTTGCTTGGTCTTCGCAAGTTTTTTTTCGATGAACCAGTCGGGGTCCGCCCCCATCATGCGCTCGGGTAGATCGTAGGGCTGAATATTGAAAAACCAGTGCCAGGAGAACGTGCCCCATTGGCGCGTCACGTTGTTGAGCAGGTAATGCTGCGGGATAATGTCCAGGATCGCCGCGCGCTCGACCTTGTCCGAATGGTCGAGGCACATGCGATGGAGCACGCGCGCGCCGCGGTCATGGCCGGCGGCGTTGAAGCGCTCGAAACCGAGCGCCGCCATCACTTCGATCTGGTCCTGCGCCATGGCGCGGAACGAGTAGCCGCTATGATCCTTGCCTCCGGGCGGCTTTTCCGAATCTCCGTAGCCGCGCAGATCCGTAGCCACCACGGTGAACTCGTTAGCGAGCCGCGGCGCCACCTTATGCCATGAGACGTGCGAGAACGGATTGCCGTGCATGAGCAGCAAAGGCGGCCCGTGGCCGCCATGCACCGTTACGATGCGCGCCCCGCTGGTCCTGATTTCGGTGCGGGTAAAGCCTTCGAACATCGCCGAATGCCTTGCTCCGTTCTCACGTCCTGGCGCGGGTTGCGCAAGCAACCCGTCTCGAAGAGAACAGGCGTCCGCGCGGGTGCGCCGCGGCCTGTCCGACCTGCCATGCCGCGGCCATCACTTCGGTGAAATGCCGACGGCCTTGGCGAGCGCCACGGCCACGGGAGCTTCGCGCGCGATCCGCGCGTCGAAATCCTCCGGCTTCATGATCATCTCCTCGACGCCGAGCTTGGCGAGCTT
>DATBTA010000245.1:0-4095 GCA_036559505.1 Pseudolabrys sp.
AGCTCGACGGGACCGCACGTGGCGGAATTCTGGTGGCGATTGCTGAAAAATTCGGACTGCCCGTGCATTTCATCGGCGTCGGCGAGAGCGTGGATGATCTTGCGCCATTCACCGCGCGGGATTTTGCGCGCGCCGTGGTAGGACTGGGCGATTGAGAACAATCATGACCGCGCATAAGAAGCAGCTCAATCCGGTCCTCAAGCTGGTGCTCGACATCGGGCCGCTGGTTCTTTTCTTTGCCGCGAACGCGAAGTTCGGCATTTTTGTCGCCACCGGGGCCTTCATGGTGGCGGTATTGGCTGCGCTTGCGGTTTCCTACGTTATGACTCGGCATATCGCGGTCATGCCGGTGGTGACGGCCGTTATCGTGTTGGTTTTCGGCGGATTGACGCTCGTGTTGCACGATGAGCTGTTCATCAAGCTCAAGCCGACGATCATTTACGTTCTGTTCGGCGGAACGCTGGTGGTCGGACTCCTGTTCGGCAAACCTTTACTCGGAATCGTGTTCGATTCCGTCTTTCATCTGCGGGAAGAAGGCTGGCGCAAGCTGACCTGGCGATGGGCGCTATTTTTCTTCGCACTTGCGATCCTGAACGAGATCGTATGGCGCACACAGACCACCGATTTCTGGGTGAACTTCAAACTATTCGGGGTGGTGCCGCTGACTTTTCTGTTCGCAGCCCTGCAATATCCGCTCCTGTCGAAATACAGTGTCGATAAATAATCCTGACAAGGACTATGGATTTTACTCGTATCTGGAAATCAATCGCGGCGGGCTTGTGCGGAAGTGCTGCGCATACCGGGCTTATGGCGCTGAAATCCTGGGCCCGAATACTTCCCAGCTTCGAGCCCTATAGCGATTTGCAGGCCTTGCTGACTTTGCTGGTCGGAAGTTCGGTGCACCCGGCCATTCCCTGGCTGCTGTCGTACTTCAATGGCTCGGTGATCCTCGGATTCCTGTTCGGTCAATCTTATTCCCGCCTGCCCGGTCGCACTCCGTTGGCGAAGGGAACGATATTCGGGCTGGCCATTTGGACTGTGATGGGGCTGACGTTCTTTCCTGTTATTGGCAAAGGGCCCTTTGCAATTGACGCCGGGCTTGGCCTCAAGCCGACGTTTTTTTCGCTGATAATGGTTCTTACCTACAGCGTAACCTTGAGCACGGTGTACTCGATATTAGGATTACCGAGGCAGACCTCAACGTCCTAGCGCAGCGCCTTTTCTATTTCCGGCTTCAATGTGCGCGCGAGGTTGTCCGCCGTGATGGGTCCTATGAGTTTGTAGGCGATGCGGCCGTCGCGGCCGACCAGAAAGGTCTCGGGGACCCCATACACGCCCCAATCGATCGAAGCGCGGCCGGCGTCGTCGCGGCCGGTTGCCACAAAAGGATTGCCGTAGCGATTGAGAAACCGCCGTGCATTGTCAGGCGCGTCCTTGTAGTTGATGCCGACAAGCTGAATGCGCTTGTCCTTCGAAAGTTGCTCCAGATATGGCACTTCGTCGTGACAAGGAACGCACCACGATGCCCACACATTCACCAACGTCACCGCGCCTTCGAATGTTGCGTTGGTCAGGCCGGGCATGGGCTTGCCGTCGCGTTCGAGGCCCGGCAGGGGCGGCAGGTCGGTTGCCGGAATCGGGCGTCCGATCAGCGCCGACGGAAGGCGGGACGGATCGCCGGCGCCAAGACGGTAGAAAAACAGGGCCGCCAGTGCGACAAACGCGAGTAGCGGCAAAAACACGAGGACGTTACGACGCCTTCTGGAGGAGTCTTCACTTGAGGCCGCACTCATCGGCCTAGTCCTTTACGCTCGGAGCGCCGGGTCACTCCGCGCTCCTCGAGGTCGCCGAGAATGCGGCGTTGCGCCGAGTAATCGAGCAGCACCCATGCGATCAGCGCCGCCACGACGAACAAGGTCACGGCATAAGCGGCGACAATGAAGTCGGCATGCGGCCCAAGATTCATGCGTGCACTTCCTGCGCCTGCATCAGACGCATGCTGCGGACCCGCCGCCTCAGAATCTCGTTGCGCATGATCGCGAGATGCAACGTGACAAAGAGAAACGTGAATGCCAGCGCCATGACCAGCAGGGGTGTCAGCAATGACGGATCAATGGTCGAGCCACCGATACGGAGGACGGAAGCGGGCTGGTGCAGTGTGTTCCACCATTCCACCGAGAACTTGATGATCGGAAGATTGACGGCCCCGACCAGCGACAGGATGGCTGCAGCGCGGGCACCGCGGCCGGGCTCTTCAGCGGTCCAGTAAAGCGCGAGCACACCGAGATAGAGCAGCAGCAGCACCAGCATCGAGGTCAGCCGTGCATCCCACACCCAATAGGTGCCCCACGTCGGACGGCCCCAGAGCGAGCCGGTGACAAGACAGATGAACGTGAACGCTGCGCCGATCGGAGCGGCGGCCTTACCCGCGACATCAGCCAGCGGATGCCGCCACACCAACGTGCCGAGCGCAGCGACGCTCATCAACGCCCAACCGAACATGCCGAGCCAAGCCGCTGGCACGTGCAGGAACATGATCTTCACCGTCGCGCCCTGCTGATAATCGTCCGGTGCATTCAGTGCGCGATAGAGCCCGACAGCGGACAGCACGACCGTCGCGGCGATCAGCCACGGCAATGCGCGGTCGACGATGCGCAGGAAGCGCGTCGGGTTGGCGAGATCGATCACGGCCATGGGCGGTCTCTTAGCATTTTATTCGAGTCCATGGCGCAGGGCCGCCGTCGCGGCAATCGGGCCGAGCACCAGACTCGCCAAGCTTAGCGCACAAAGAATGGTGAAAGGGGGGCCGAACGGCGTGGGGCCGGCGATCGCGGCATTCGCCGCCGCAACGCCGAAGATCAGCACCGGCACGGTGAGCGGCAGTACCAGGACGGCGAGCAGCAATCCGCCGCGCCGCAGCGCCACGGACAGCGCGGCGCCGATTAGCCCGATGAACGTGAGGGCGGGCGTGCCTGCGGCCAGTGTAAGCGTGAGCCAGCCGAGCGCATGAATGTCCACATTGAGCATGAGCCCGAGCAGAGGCGCGACCACCACAAGCGGCAATCCGGTCGTGAGCCAGTGAGCAAGCGCCTTTGCCGCCACCGTCAGCTCGAGCGGGACCTCGCCCATCATAAGAAGATCAAGCGATCCGTCGTCATGATCGGTCGCGAACAAACGATCGAGCGCGAGCAGACTCGCCAGCAATGCGCCGATCCATAAAATCGCGGGTCCGATCCGTGCGAGCAGCGCAAGGTCAGGTCCGACGGCAAACGGCGTCATCGTGATCACGATCAAAAAGAAAAGCGCGCCCATAAAGGCCCCGCCGCCGACGCGAACCGCGAGACGCATATCGCGCATCAAAATTGCGGCGAGCGGGTTCATGCCGCACCAAGCTTGAGCTCGCGCGCGCGCTCGAGGCCGATCGCTCCATGCGCGGCGGCGACAATGATTCCGCCGGCTGCGAGGTGGTGGCGCATGATGTCCGAGAGCCGGCTCTGCGACGGTGCGTCGAGCGTGGATGTCGGTTCGTCGAGCAACCAGATCGGACGTGAGACGGCAACAATCCGCGCTACGGACAGTCTGCGGCGCTGCCCGGCGGAGAGATATGCGGCGGGCAGATCGGCGAGGGGCACGAGATCGAGCAGCTCAAGAGCTGGCCTGATGTCGCTGCGTGATCCGAGAAACCTTGTCCAGAATTGCAAATTTTCAGCCACCGTCAGTGACGGCTTCATTGCGTCCTGGTGACCGAGATAGTGAGCTTGCTCGGCAATCGGCGTGTCGGCCGTCCCACCGTTGAGCGACAGTCGTCCGGCGGCAATGCGGACGAGCCCGGCCATCATCCGAAGGAGGGATGATTTGCCGGCGCCATTACGCCCGGTAACGATCAGCGCTTCGCCGGCGGGCAGCTTGAAACTGACGTTGCGGAACACCTCGCGGCCACCCCGGCTGCAGGTCAGGCCTATGGCTTGAAGTTCCATCACGGCTGCCAGCCCGGTCGCGGGGTGGGCCAATACCCGGAAAACCCCAATATTTTTCGCATCTTCGGCGTTAATCTCGGCGAATATGGCGTCGGGCGCGAAAAGACCTTATAAGCCC
>DATBTA010000246.1:0-6770 GCA_036559505.1 Pseudolabrys sp.
GATCGTCGATGAGCGCTTCGGCGCGGACGTGCTGGACCGTTTGACCGGAACCGGTATTTGGATCGCACGGCCGGTGGAAGTGCCCGGCAGCCGGCCATTGGCCTTTGAGGCCGAAGCCGGACCTGCCATCGCGTTCCGCGCCTGGCCGGCTGAGCACGTCGCCAAGTGTCTGGTTTTCTACGATGCGGCTGACCCCGAGCCCCTGCGTAATACGCAGGAAACGGCGCTCCTGGAGCTGCAACGGTCGGCCCATGCCACCGGCCACGAGTGGCTGCTCGAACTCATTCCGCCAGCCGGTCGCGCCCCCGAAGCAATCGTCCCTCTGGCGATGGAGCGGCTCTACAAAATCGGTCTCGTGCCCGATTGGTGGAAGCTCCCGCCGAGCGCCGACAAGCCGACTTGGCGCCGGATCGGAGACATCATACGCGCGCACGATTCCTATTCGCGCGGCGTGCTCTTGCTCGGTCTCGATGCTTCCGATTCCGAGCTTGCCGCGGCCTTCACGGCTGCGGCCGACGAGCCGATGGTGCGTGGCTTCGCGGTAGGCCGCACCATCTTTTGGCCGGTTGCGGAAAAATGGTTCGCCGGAACGATCACCGATGCAGAGGCGATCCGCCTGTTGACGGAAGCGTGCCGCCGCGTCGTCGCTCTTTGGCGGAAGGTCCGTCCGCTGCGTGCGGACGAAGCAGATTCTACTTCCCGCCGCTCCGCGTCGTTCAGGACGAGCTCAGCCTATTAGTTTGACCAGAAACAACGAGATCGACGGGAAAGCCAGCAGCAGTGCAAGCCAGAACAGGTCCGCAATGACGAAGGGCATGGCGCCCTTGTAGATGTTCACCAGTCCGATGTCGGGCACCATATTGTTCATGATGAAGCAGATGATGCCCACCGGCGGAGCGATCAGCCCGATCTGAACGGTGACAACAACCAGGACGCCGAACCAGACCGGATCGAAGCCCAAGCCGACGACGATCGGAAACACGATCGGAATCGTCAGCAGAATGATGGCGAGTTCATCCACAAACATCCCGATGATGATGTAAAAAGTCAGTATGACGATGACGACCCCCAACGGCCCCACCGGCAGGGATATGAGAAAGTCGCCCAGTAGCTGCGACATCTGCGAAACAGCCAGGAAGTATTGAAACAGGAATGCGGCGATGAGGATGAAGAAGATCGTCGCTGAAGTGCGTAGTGCTTCGACCAGACAGTCGACGATTGCGGACCAGGACAATCGTCCCCGCGCGACGCCGATCACGAGTGCGCCGAACGCACCGAGGCCCGCCGCCTCCGTGATGGTGACGAGCCCGCCATAGATTCCGCCCATGACGAGGACGAACAATAGAAGTGTCGCCCAGACATCCCTGAGACTTCCCAGGCGCTCGTGACGGTCGGAGCGCTGGCCGCGCGGCAGCCATTCCTTCTTCACCCGATAGAGAATCAGAATGGTGATGCAGTACAGCGCAATGGCGATCAGGCCGGGAAGGATGCCCGCGATGAACAGTGAAGCCACGTCGGTTTCGGTGAGGATCGCGTAGAGAATGAACATCACCGACGGCGGGATCATGATGCCGAGCGTGCCGCCGGCTGCGACCACTCCGGCCGAGAGGCCGGGGTCGTAACCGGCGCGCCTCATCTCCGGCAGGGCCACTTGGGTCATCGTTGCCGCACTTGCGATGGACGAGCCGTTGATGGCAGCGAACCCACCGCACGCGAAGATGGTTGCGATCGCCATTCCACCGGGCAAATGTCCGGCCCAGGCATTCGCCGCCCGGAATAGTTCTCTGCTCATGCCGGACGCACTGACCAGAGCTCCCATCAGGATGAACATGGGGACGACGCTGAAGCTGTAATTGGTCACGGTCCGGATCGGAGAATCGATCAAGATCCCGAGCGCAGGCTGCAGACCGACCAGATAGGCGAATCCGGCAACGGCCACCGACCCCAGGCTCACGGCGATCGGCACCCGGATCAGCATCAGCACGAGCACGGCGATGCAACCGATGATCGCGACGAGCGTTTGCTCATCCATTGCCGGGGCTCCCCGGCGTTTGTCGCACAATCACGACCTGCCACCACCGAATGGCGGCGGTTGCGACGGCGGCCAGGATGCCGAGCGAGGCCAGCGTGTAGCCGGTCCAAATCGGGATTCGGAGCTCGCTCGAAATTTCGCCTGCCCTCAGGATATCGAACACCTTGAACGTCATCGCGAAACCGAACAGAGCCATGAAAAGCAGATTGATCGTATGGGCCAACAAATCGAACGTGCGGCGAATCCGGGCGCCGGACAATTCGTAGAGAATATCGACGGTGACCTGCCGGTCGGCGTAAGTGGCGGTCGCGATTCCCCAGCAGATTGCGATGCCCTGCATCGTCTGCCCGATCACGAAGCCGTCCGGGATGTGCGCATTGAACACGTAGCGGAGGATGGCCTCGCAGAACGTGATCAGCGCAAGCGCGCCGATGAAGTACCCCGCCGACTTTTCGACGATGGCGATGAACCGGTTCACGCGGGGGAGTTCCTAGCGAACGAAGACAGCACCCGCCGGATGAAAGGCATCCGGCGGGCACTGATGTTGGCGCGATCGATCTAGAAGAGCGCGCCCTCTTTCTTGAGCTCGTCCTGGAGTTCTTTCAGCACCTGGGCGGGATCGTAGCCAGCCTGTTTCACCGCCGCAGCCCACGAGTCATATGCGGGCTTGGCGGCGTCGCGCCAAAGCTTCAGCTCATCGGGGCCGATCTTGGTCAGCTTGCGGTCGGATTTTCTGATGTCCCGCTCGCGGGTAACCGCGTCCTCGTACCAATACTTATAGACCAGCCTGGACCATTCGGGCGTGCAGACCGAATCGACTGCCTTCTTCTGCGCATCCGACAGGCTGTTGTAAGTCGCACGGTTGATGCCGTGTGTGAAGTTCGACACGTACAGCGGTACGTCGAGCGTAAAGGTCGTCACTTCACCGAACTTGAACGCGGGATGGGTGAGGCCGTCCCACGGCACCGTGATCGCCTCGGTGATGCCGCTCTTGAGCGTTGCGAACGCCTCCATGATCGGAACCTGGACGGAGTTGCCGCCCATCGAAGTGACGAAGTTCGCGATGGTCTGATTGGCGGTCCGGACCTTCATGCCTTTAACGTCGGCCGGAATCTTGATTTCCTTCTTGGAGTGGAACGTGCCGATCTCGTGCGAGTACACGTGACACACGTAGTGGTCGGGCATCTCTTTCTCGGCGTATTTCTTGTACCAACGATGTGTCGCCGCGGCGGCCTTGCTGCTGTCTGTAATCAAGAACGGCAGATCGGCCGCGGCAAACACCGGGAAGCGGCCCGGCGTGTAGCCCGGATTGATCAGACCAAAGTCGGCAACGCCGCGCTTGACCATGTCGTAATGATCCAAGCCCGAACCGAGTTGGCTCGACGGATAGAGCGTGACCTTAATCGTGCCGTTGGATGCCTTCTCGAGCGCTGCGGCCCAATCCTTGTAGCCGGGCGTGAGCAAGTGGCTCGGCGGCACCCAGTAGCTCAGTTTCAGATTGACGACTTTATCCTGGGCCTGCGCGCCCATTGCGCTGATCGCAAGCGCTAGTGCGCCGGCAAGCAGATTCCATTGACGTCCCATTTTTCCTCTCCTCTGCGTTTTCTCCATGCTGTCTGCTTTTTATTGGCGGCATCGCAGCAACGAACGCGAACCCGCGCGTGAACGCGCCTTAAGATTGCTCCCGTTGCTCGTCCCGATTTCAAGCCTTACATTTTCCGTAAGGGTCGTCGAGCCGCACAAGCTGGATACGAGATCGGTGGGACGACCTCGCCCACTGGAAGGAAGCTGCAATGTCCGCGTCCCAACAGCGCATTCTCACCACCCATGTCGGCAGCCTCATTCGGCCCGATGATCTGCTGGTATTCCTGCACAAGCAGCAGAACGGCGAGCCGTACGACAAGGCCGCCTACGAGGAATGCCTGAAGCGCTCGGTCGAAGACGTCGTCCGCAAGCAGGCGGAAGTCGGCATCGATATCGTGAGCGACGGCGAATACGGAAAATCGATCAGCTGGTCGCGCTATATCCTCGACCGCATAAGCGGCTTTGACGAGCGCCAGGACAAGACACCGGGCTTCCGTGCCGCGGTCGCCGGCAAGGACCGGCGCGATTTCGCGGCATTCTACGAGGAATACGAGTCGGCCTATGGCTTCGTCGGAATGGGCAAGGCCTTCAAGACCGGCACCTGGGTGGTAACCGGGCCGATCAAGTACACGGGTCAGGCAGCGATCCGGCGCGACATCGAGGACATCAAGAAGGCCATAGCGGGCGTTCAGGTCGCGAACGCGTTTCTGCCGGTCGTGGCGCCGGCGAGCGTCGTGCCGCAACGTAAGGATGAATATTACAAGTCGGAAGAAGAGGCGCTGTTTGCCATCGCGGAAGCGATGCGCGAGGAATACAAGGCGATCGTAGACGCCGGCCTGATTGCACAGATCGACGACGCGTTCCTCGCAAGCACCTATGACGTGATGGTGCCGCCGAAGACTCTGCTGGATTACCGCAAATGGGCGGAAGTTCGCGTCGAAGCTCTCAATCACGCCTTGAAGGGGATTCCCGAAGCGCGCACCCGCTATCACCTTTGCTGGGGAAGCTGGAACGGGCCGCACACCAACGACGTCGCGATGAAGGATATCGTCGATCTGGTACTGCGTGTGAATGTCGGCGGCTATTCACTCGAAATGGCCAATCCGCGCCACGAGCACGAATGGCGGGTATGGGAAACCGTGAAGCTGCCCGAAGGCAAGACACTGGTGCCCGGGCTCATCAGCCACGCCACAAACGTGGTCGAGCATCCGGAACTCGTGGCCGAGCGGATCGTGCGGCTGGCCAAACTCGTCGGCAGGGATAATGTAATCGCCAGCACCGATTGCGGCTTCGCCCAGGGACCGTTCGCCCGGCGGGTTCATCCCTCGATCATGTGGGCGAAGCTCGAGTCTCTGGCGGAGGGTGCCCGCATTGCCTCACGCGCTTTGTGGGGAAGGAAAGCGGCCTGACTCGGCCCTTGGTTTCCTGCGAAACCTTCTCGGTCCGCTTGAAGCAAACTTTGATCTATTGGCGGGCCAATGCATCCCGAACCTGCGCGACGATTTCATAGGAGTGCCGGCGCGCCGCGTGATCGTAGATTTGCGCGGTGATCATGAGTTCGTCTGCGTGCGTCATGGAGATGAAGGCCTTCAGCCGCTCGCTCACGACTTGCGGTGTCCCGACCACGGCGTATTTCGCTGCGTGATCGACCATGGCTTTCTCGGCTTCCGACCAATAGCCGTCCATGCTGTCGATCGGCGGATTCAGCGGGCTCGGCTGGCCCCGACGCAAATTTACGAATTGCATCTGCATTGAGGTGAAGAGCCGTCGTGCTTCCGCGTCGGTATCGGCGGCGAATACGCCGATGCCGCACATCGCATAAGGCCGCTTCAGGAACTCCGATGGCCGGAATTTGGCCCGATACATCTCGATCGCCTGCATCAGGTGGTCGGGCGCAAAATGCGATGCGAAGGCGAACGGAAGACCAAGGATTGCTGCGAGCTGCGCGCCATACAGGCTCGAGCCCAGAATCCAGATCGGTACTTTCAGCCCGGCTCCGGGGATGGCACGGACCATCTGACCCGCCTGTACTGGCTGAAAATAGGACAGAAGCTCGACCACATCCTGCGGGAAAGTCTCGGCGCCGTTCATTATGTCGCGGCGCAGCGCGCGTGCTGTGTTCGAGTCGGTGCCTGGAGCCCGGCCGACCGCGAGATCGATCCGCCCGGGATAGAGCGACTCGAGCGTGCCGAACTGCTCGGCGATGACGAGCGGCGAGTGGTTCGGCAGCATGACCCCGCCGGCGCCGACGCGAATTTTCGAGGCTCCCCCCGCCACATATCCGATGGCGACGGCCGTCGCCGCGCTGGCAATGCCCGGCATGTTGTGATGCTCAGCGAGCCAATAGCGGCGATAGCCCAGGCGTTCGGCATGGCCGGCCAGATCGCGCGAATTGCGCAACGCATCTGCCGCGGTTCCACCGAGCAGGATCGGAGAAAGATCGAGGACGGAGAAGGGGATCATGAAGGCTCAAAGCCTAGGTAGTCGGGTTGTGTTTTTGGTCATGGCGTCCTCAGTCCGGGCGGTCAGGCATTTTCTACGTGCCCATGTCTCTCTTTCCCATGATCTAAAGAGTTCGTGATTGTGACGGTCAGGGCAATATCCGCTTCGGGCCAATAGGCGTCGTCGTTGGGCAGGGCTGCTGCTCGCTGCCCAGGGTTGGGGTAGCGGACACAGAGAATAGAACGGTCGCTCAAGAACGGGGCACCGAACAACGGACTCAAACGATCATTGCAGCGGATAGCCGCGCGAGGCCGCGCACGCAGTCATCACGCCTCTGATTTCTGCCATGCCGCGCAGCCGCCCGATCGCCGGATATCCCGGGTGCGACGGCTTGCCCACGTCGTCGAGCAATTGATGGCCGTGGTCGGGCCGGAATGGAATGCGCCAGTGCGGATCGCCCGCCAGCCGCCGGCGTTCCTGTTCCTCCAGCAGCGTTGCAACGACCGCGACCATATCCGTGTCGCCGCCGAGATGCTCGGCTTCACCGAACGATCCGTCATCGTCTTTCTGAACGTTCCGCAAATGCGCGAAGTGAATTCGCCCCGCGAAGCGCTTGGCCATTTGCGGCACATCGTTGGCGTGCGATGCGCCGAGTGATCCGGTGCAGAACGTGAGCCCGTTCGCTTCGGCTTCATGGGCGGCAAGAACGAAG
>DATBTA010000247.1:0-3205 GCA_036559505.1 Pseudolabrys sp.
GTGCATGTCGACGAAGGGGTCTGCATAGAACACGCGCGCCGTCGGCTCGATGCGCTCGTTAAGACGTTTCGCCTCGGCCAGGTCGTTCTTCTGCACGGCGCGGAATAGCCGCGCCTGCAGATCGGCGATCACGCTGCCCGAGCCCGACAGCAGCCCGTTGCAGCCAAGCACCAGCGACGAGAACAGCCACGAGCTGTGCGTGGTCAGCACGTTCACCGGCCGCGGCAGGTTTTGCAGCGTGCGGATGTGCCATTCGTGATGCGGCACGTTGCCGATCCAGTCCTTGATGGCGCGGATCGACGGCACCTCCTCGCACATCTTCAGCAGCGTGTCCTTCGGATAGCCCTGCCCGGTCGCAAGCGGATACTGGAATACGATCAGCGGCAGATCGGTTGCATCGGCAATGCGCTTGATGTGCGCGAGCGCCATCGCCGGCGACTGCCCGAGCGTGAACGGCGCCGGCGGAAAAACCAGCAGCGCCGACGCGCCGCCCTGCGTCGCCATGCGGGCAATGCGCGCGGCCTCGATGCTCCCGTCGGCCCAGATGCCGTTCACCAGGGGCAGGCGTGCGCCGATCTCGTCCTGCGCGATGTCGAGCACACGCTTCTGCTCGTCGAATGTGCACGAAGCGACTTCGGTCGAGTGCGCGTTGATGGTGATCGCGGACAGGCCTTCGACCGACGCGACGTCGCGCAGGTGCTTGCGGAAGCTTGCCTCGTCGATGGCGAGATCGTTGTCGAACGGCAGCAGAACCGCCGGAATCACGCCGTGGGGAACATAAGCCTTCCGCTGCGCCATGAGTCTCTCCCGTTCGAAATCATCGCGACGAGTATAATTTAGACGACCAGCGCGCCGCCATCGATATAGACAACCGACCCGGTCGCAAAGCCGATCGCCATAAACGCAAGGATTTGCAAGGCGATGTCTTCGCCGACGCCCACGCGGCCGACGGGCAGACTGGCCGCGGTCTTTGCCAGCATGTCGCGGCGGGCAGCTTCCGGCATGCTCGCGCGGATGGGCGTGTCAATCGTTCCAGGAGACACCGCATTGACCCTGACCGGCGCCAGTTCCAGCGCCAGACCCTTGGTCAAAGATTCAAGTGCGCCGTTGACCGCGCCGACGATCGCGGCGCCCGGCCGGGGACGGGTGCTGAGGTAACCGGTCACAAGCGTCAGCGAGCCGCCGGCACGGATCTCGGCCGAACGCGCGACGCGCCAGGCACCCCAAAACTTGCTTTCCATGGTCGCGCGAACATCATCCATGGCAACGGTCTTGAAAGGCCCCGTGCGCAGCTGCGCAGCCGTGACAACGACATGATCGACGGGTCCGCATTTGCGGAAAAGATCCGCAACGCTTTCGTCGCTGGTGACATCGGTGACGATGCCTGTCGCATCGATTTTATTTGCGGCGGCCTTCAAGCGCTCGGCATTGCGGGACGCGACCACGACCTCAGCGCCCTCTTTCTTTGCAAGTTCTGCGGTCGCAAGACCGATGCCTGACGAACCACCGACGACGACAATTTTCTTCCCGGCAAGCAACATTGGCAGGTTTCCCCGTTGAACTAGGGTGCGCGCTTCAAACGACGACTGAATAGGCGTGGCGTTCCCGCTGCTCTAGGAGCGGCAGGGCGCCTTCCAGCACGAGCTTTTTGAAGTGCGGTGTCTTTTGGTGATCGATAAACGCCTGCTCGTCTTTGTATTGTTCGTAAAGCAGAAATTCATTTGGATCGTCATGCGAGCGATTGACGACGAACTCCAGGTTGCCCGGCTCCTGCCGGGCCGCAGGGGCAAGCTCGCGCAAGATCGCCTCGATTTTTTCGACTTGCCCTTCGCGAGGGCGCCAGTAAGCGACAATCACATATGTCATGATTTTCCTGTCGGAAGATTCGGAAGCTGCAAAGCTTCCATGATGATTAAACTGCAGCCCTGACGTCGCCGGCAAATCCGAATTCCGCCGACAACCGGTCGGCGGCCGCACGAACGACGCGCGCCCGTTTCTGCAGCGCCTCGATCGACAACCGCCAGACTGGACCCGAAATGCCGATGGCGCCAATAGTCTGACCGCTGAAATTGCGAACCGGCACCGACGCACAGCGCACTTCGGCGTCGAACTCGCCATCATCGATGGCGAGACCCGTGCGCCGCACTTCGGCGATTTCGCGCCGCAACGATTCGGCCGCCGTGATCGATTTCGGCGTGAATGACTTGAGGTCGGCGCGCGTCAGATAGCGCTCGAACTGATCGACCGGCAGGGCCGCCAGCATGATCTTGCCGAGAGCCGTGCAGTGCGCGGGACGCACCGCGCCGGCGCGATCGTTGAGCTGGAAGGCGCCCTTCCCGCCCGTGCGCGCCAGCACGACGACTGCATCGTCCATCCGCACCGAAAAATGCGCGCTCTCTCCGGTTTCGCGCGAAAGATCCTCGAGGATCGGCGTCGCCAGGCTCACCATTTCCACTTCGTCGAGGGCGCTCGCCGCCAGGGCAAACAACGGCCGGCCGATCCGATATCGCTTGGAATCCGGCATCTGTCGCACATAGCCGAGCGACACCAAAGTCTTGACCAGATGGAATGTCGTCGAATTGTGCAACCCGACACGCTTGGAAAGATCGGCCAGGCCGATGCCGTCCCGATTGCGGGCGATCTCCTCCATGATAGCGAAGGCGCGCGCGAGCGATTGCACGCCGCCGCGCGGCTGGCCGGCGCCGCGCGGCGTTGAAGCGCGCTGCTGCGAGCCCCGTGCCGCGGCACTTGCCGATCTTGGTTTGCTTTGCGCTTTCACTGCGGTCTCGCTCCCAGCATTGCTATTTCGCAGGCACCACATCGGGAAGATAGCGCTTGCCGAAGACCGGCTCCTTGTACGGTGTCGGCGGCAATTGCCAGGCCCCGGTCGAAGGTGGCCGTACTTCCGCGTCCACATGCACGTCGAGCAGATAAGGCTTGTTGGCCTTGATTGCGTGCTCGAGCGCGCCTTTGAAGTCCTGCGACTTCGTCACTGTCATCGCTTCGACGCCGGTCGCGCGCGCCCAGGCGGCAAAATCGGGGTTGTAGGGTTTGTTGTTCGGTCCTTCGTGGAACATCGTGCCGTGCTCGCGGCCACCGAACATACCGAGCTGGATGTCGCGGATCGAAACCCAGCCGAAATTATTCCAGATCACCCAGACCACCGGGATATTGTACTCGACCGCGGTGCACAGCACGTGCGGCA
>DATBTA010000248.1:0-3278 GCA_036559505.1 Pseudolabrys sp.
ACCAACGTTCCGAGCCGAAGAGCCCAATGACCATCCGCCTGCATCGCGGCGACCTTCCCAACCTCTCCGGTTACAAGGGGTCGGTGGCCATCGACACTGAAGCAATGGGTCTTGATCCCAATCGGGACCGATTGTGCGTCGTCCAATTGTCCCCGGGTGATGGATCCGCCGACGTGGTTCAGATCGGCGCCGGTCAGCACAAGGCACCGAATATCGAGAAACTTCTGGCCGACAAATCGATTCTAAAAATCTTTCACTTTGCGCGTTTCGACATGGGCATTCTCGCAAAGAATTTCGGCGTAATGGCCGAGCCGGTCTATTGCACGAAAATCGCCTCGCGCCTTGCCCGCACCTACACCGACAAGCATGGACTCAAGGACCTGGCGCGCGAAGTCCTCGGAGTCGATTTGTCAAAGCAGCAGCAGCTGTCCGACTGGGGAGCCGAAGAACTTAGTGACGCGCAGGTGTCCTATGCCGCAACTGACGTCCTGCATTTGCATGCCCTGAAGGAAAAGCTCGACGTCATGCTTGCGCGTGAGAGTCGCACCGATCTGGCGGCTGCCTGTTTCCGCTTTCTGCCCGATCGTGCCCGGCTCGATCTCGCCGGCTGGGCGGCCGAGGATATTTTTTCTCATTCGTCATAAGTTGTTGTATTCTGGCGCTAATTGGTTAACGCGGCGCGGCCGGTTGCCGTGTCAGGGCCATATTCGGGCGGCACTTTACCTCTTGGGGCGACAATGATCTCCAAGACTTCCTTTGGATGCAGGCGGATGCCGGATTTGGCATGAACCGTGTAATTACAGCTCAGTCAGATCCTGACGCACCGCGCGCTTATTGGACCATGAGCCGCGGTAATACCGAGCGCGCATTCCTGGCTGCGCGCCGTCACAGCCGCTTGGTGCGCATCCTGCGGATCGCAGTGCCGGCTGCCGTGTCATTCGCACTGGTTGTTGTCATATTGATCACCTACCTCAATCCGCTCCGCATGCTCGCCAAGTTGCCGATCAACATCGACAATCTCGTGGTGTCCGGCACAAAGGTGACAATGGAGCAACCACGCCTATCGGGGTTCACGAGAGATGCGCGCGCCTACGAGCTGACGGCCGATACCGCGGCGCAAGACATGACGAAGCCCGACATCGTCGAATTGCGCAACATCCGCGCCAAAGTCGAAATGCAAGACAAGAGCACGATGGAGCTAAATGCGGCCACTGGACTCTATGACGCGAAGGCGGAAACGCTCAGGCTCGATCGGGACATCGTTCTTAATTCTTCAACCGGATATCAAGGCCGTCTGAGCGAGGCGCTGGTCGACATACGCAAAGGAAACGTCGTCTCCGAACATCCAGTCGAGGTTAGGTTGCTTCAGGGCACGCTCAATGCCAACCGGCTGGATATTGTCGATTCCGGCGAGATCATCCGATTCCACGGCGGTGTCGTTATGGACATGACACTGAACCAGCCGGAGCAACCGAAAGCGGGCGAGCAACGATGATGCGAAAGCCCGGCTTCATTGTTGCACTCGCGATTGGACTTATGTCGAGCGGCTTGGCTGCGCACTCGCAGGCGCAGACGACGTCGCAAGGCCCGCCCAATGCCTTGCAGGGCTTCTCGCAAAATCGCGATCAGCCAGTGCACATCGAGGCGGCGACTCTGGAAGTCCGGGACAAACAGAAACAGGCAACGTTCAGCGGCGATGTACGGGTGAAGCAGGGCGACACCGGCTTGCGCTGCAAGTCGCTGGTGGTGTTCTATGAGCAAAGCGGCGAGCCAACAGACGCAAACAAGACCATTCAAGCTGCGAGTCCGGGGCCAGGCGGCGAGCAGCGAATTAAGCGCCTCGAGGCGCGTGGTGGCGTCGTGGTTACGCAGAAAGATCAGACCGCGACCGGCGAGCTCGGCATTTTCGACATGAAAGCCAACACCGTGACGCTTACCGGCAATCCCGTGATTATGACTCAGGGACAAAACATTCTGCGAGGCGGAAAACTCGTGGTCGATTTGACGAGCGGCGTGTCGCGGGTCGAAGCGGGAAAGAGCGGACAAGGCGTCCAGATGCTGGTTCAGCCAGGCGGATCTATGCCCGATTCAAAAGGCGGAAGCGTCGACGGACAGGCACCGCGCCCCATTCCCGTGCGACCGTTCAATTGAATTCTTGCATGGATGTGGTCATTCAGGCGCAGCGACGGGAATCAGATAAGGTCACAGGCTCACCGCCTGCACAAATGCGTGTAGATTCATCCCGGCGCGAGGTAGCCAGTGAATTTTCTCTCACTGTTTAGGCGCAAATCCCCGCCTGTCCGCCGGACGATGACTCCGGTCGAAGCGCGGGCGCGCCAGGCTGCGATTGCCAATGCGCAGGCGGAGGTCGCGCATCAAACGTACCGAAGCCCGCCAAGCCCGCCGCAGACTCGGCCGCGCCATGACGGCGATAGCCGGCAGGCTGCACGCCACGCCTATCTTGCCGCGCACGGGGTCGAAAAGAGCTTTGGAGGCCGGATGGTCGTCAAAGGTGTCACCCTGTACGTCAGGCGCGGCGAGGCGGTGGGCCTGCTCGGGCCAAACGGCGCCGGCAAAACGACTGTGTTCTATATGATCACCGGCCTCATCAACGCTGATCGCGGCCGGATCGAGCTTGATGGCTTCGATGTCACCGCGCTGCCGATGTATCAGCGTGCCCGGCTTGGTATCGGCTATCTGCCGCAGGAAGCCTCGATCTTTCGCGGTCTCAACGTGGAAGACAATATTCGCTCTGTCCTCGAAGTCGTCGAGCCGGATCGCCGGCGACGCGAGGCGGACCTCGATGCATTGCTTGAAGAATTTAACATCGCGCGTTTGCGCAAGACGCCGACGATTGCACTGTCGGGCGGCGAGCGACGGCGTGTCGAAATTGCGCGCGCGCTGGCGACTCGGCCGAGCTACATGCTCCTTGACGAGCCTTTTGCCGGTATTGATCCGATTGCCGTCGGCGATATTCAGGCGCTGGTGCGCCACCTGACGAACCGCGGGATCGGTGTACTGATCACCGACCATAATGTGCGGGAAACGCTTGGACTTACTGATCGAGCCTACATCATCTATTCCGGAGAGGTGCTGATGGAAGGCCGCGCCGACGATATTGTGAACAATCCTGACGTCCGGCGTCTCTATCTCGGCGAGGAATTTCGGCTCTAGCTGGTGGCGCGCAAAAGTTAATGCGCACAAGAAGTGTGCAAGGCCTGCCTGCTAAATCACATACCGCGACGCGCGGGTAGCTGGTATATACAAGCAAGAATCGG
>DATBTA010000249.1:0-4178 GCA_036559505.1 Pseudolabrys sp.
GCGACGGCGCCGGTGCCGCCGGCATTGGTGGAGAGATTGCCGCCGATTGTGCAGCTGCCTTCCGCGCCGAGCGAGAGCGGAAACAGCCGGTCGGCGGCAGCCGCGGCGTCCTGCGCTTTCGCCAGCACGACGCCGGCTTCGCACGTCATCGTGTTCGATGCGGCGTCCACTTCGCGAATCTTGTCGAGGCGCGTGAGCGAAAGAATAAGCTCGCCGTCGAACGGGATTTGCCCGCCGACCAGCCCGGTATTGCCGCCCTGTGGGACCAGCGGCGTCTTGGTCTCGTTCGCGAGCTTGAGGATCGCCTGCACCTCGGCGACCGAGCCGGGGCGCAACAGCATCGACGAGCGGCCGTGGTAAATCCCGCGCTCCTCGATCAGATAAGGCTCGAGCGCAGCCGGATCGGTGATTGCGTATCTGTCGCCGACGATAGCCGCAAGGCGCGGCAGCAGGTCGGGCGAGGGCGCGCGTCGTAACTGCTCATTCATTCACTGACTATCCTTGTCGCGGTGCCGCGGCGCGCTTGAGGCGGTCGTTGATCGCCTCGCCCAGGCCGTCATGCGGTACCTTCATTACCGCGATGCGCTTCGCACCGGAAGCGTCCAGCGCGCGCAAGTGCGAGAACAGATTGGTGGCGGCCTCGATCAGGTCGCCGCGCGGCGACAAATTGAGTATCGGGCCGGAAAAATCCGGCGCCCGCCCGAAAGCGAGTAGCGCTTCTCCCGGCTCGGCGCAGTCGGCTTGAAGGCGCAGCAACGCCTTCGGCGCGTAGTGGGAAACCAGCATGCCCGGCGCAGGCAGGGCTTCTTCTTCTGTCGAGGCTATCGTCAGCGGACCGCCCAGGACCCGTTCGATGGCGTCGCGTGGGAGCCCGCCGGGACGCAGCAGCGTCGGCTCGCCGGCGCAGGAGACGATCGTGGACTCGACGCCGACCTTGCATGGGCCGGCATCGACGATGAGGTCGATCCGGCCACGCAGATCGGTGAGCACATGCACGGCGCTTGTCGGCGAAACGTGGCCGGAGCGATTTGCCGAGGGAGCGACGATCGGTCCGCCGAAAGCGGCGAGCAATGCGTGCGCGACCGGATGCGCGGGCACGCGCACCGCGACGGTGTCGAGCCCGGCCAGTGCAAGATCGGCGACATGGCAATCCGGCTGCTTGGCAAGCACGAGCGTCAGCGGTCCGGGCCAGAATGCGGCGGCCAGCCTTTCCGCGGCTTCGGTGAAGACGCCGGCGATCCGGGCCGCATCGACGCTCGCGACGTGAGCGATCAGCGGATTGAAGGCCGGCCGCCCCTTGGCCGCATAAAGGCGCGCAATGGCCTCGCCGTTACCCGCGTCGGCGCCCAGCCCGTAGACCGTCTCGGTCGGGAACGCGACCAGCCCGCCGGCCGCGAGGCAGCGTGCTGCGGCCTCGATCGCCTTGTCGTCGGCCGCTAAAACGCGTGTTCCAGGCTCGGCAGTCATCGTGTCTCTCAAGCTTGCCTTTAAGGACGTCGGGGTTATAAGACCGGCCTCAGTCGGAGTGTAGCGCAGTCTGGTAGCGCACCACGTTCGGGACGTGGGGGTCGCAGGTTCAAATCCTGCCACTCCGACCATTACTTACCGCATCTCGATAGCACAACCCGCCATGTACGGCATGGATAGGAAGGCATCGGCGTGTATGCCGAAAAGCCGCAGCATGCACCGGCGGACAGAGCTTTCGCGATGCTGGCCTGAGTCACTACAATCGTCAGATCTAAAGTCGTCCGCGGGAGATCTCGTCGATGAAACCTCAAGCGATCTGCACGCTAGCGCTTCTGACACTCTTGGGCGCTTTTACCCCGCCGGTCTTCGCGGCCGATTATCCAGAGCGAAACGTCACGGTTGTGGTGCCGTTTCCGCCGGGCGGCGCTTCCGACGTGACGGCGCGGCTCACAAGCAACAAGCTCAGCGAGCGGCTTGGAAAATCCGTGATCATCGAGAACCGCGCCGGCGCCAACGGCGGCATCGGGGCTGCCGGAGTGAAATCGGCCGCAGCCGACGGCTACACGTTGCTGATCGGATCGATTGGCGTTTATGCCATCAATCCGGTCCTGTACAAGAATCTGAAATACGATCCGCTCAAGGATTTCGATCTTCTGTCCTTGCTGGTGCGCACGCCGAATGTGCTGGTCACCAATCCAAATTTCCCGGTGAACACTGCGGCAGATCTGATCGCGCATCTCAAGAAGAACCCAAATCATGTGACATTCGCGTCTTCCGGAATCGGATCATCCGATCATTTGACGGCCGTGCTGTTCTGGCAAAAGACCGGCACGACAGGCGTGCACGTGCCCTACAAAGGCGGCGGCCCCGCGATCAACGATCTGATCGGTGGTCACGCCAACGTTTCTTTTCAAAATCTCGGCGCCGTCGCTCAGCATATCCGAGCGGGAAAGCTGAAAGCCCTTGCGGTCACGGGCGATAAACGTGCTGCGGCACTGCCGGATGTTCCGACCGCCACGGAAGCGGGCATTGCCGATCTTGTGGTCTATTCCTGGCAGGCGGCGGCGGCACCCAAGGGCTTGCCGACAGATGTGCGTGCCAAACTTGAATCCGAAATCGCGGCCGCGGCCAATTCGCCGGACGTCAAGAAACAGTTCAATGATATCGGCTTCGATGTAGTTGCCAGCAACGGAGCCCAATTCGCCGAATTCCTCGTCGGCGAAACGCAGCGCTGGAAAAAAGTGGTCGAGACAGGGAATATCACCGCGGAGTAGCGGCTCCACGAACGAGCCCAAGCGCGTGCGTTAGTTCGCTACGACGACAGGCGTTTCGAGAGGCGTGTGGTTGTAGAGGTAGATCACGTCGTCTTTGATGAGCCGGATGCAGCCTTCAGGCAGAGATATCCTGGCCGATCCGTCAAAGCCGTGAATGCGATAATCCGCCTTGTCCAGATAGAGGACGGGTGAATCGGGCGGTTGCTGGCCGGACTGTTTCCCGCCGGGCAGTTCCTCCTTACGTGCGACGTGGTAGAGGCCGGACAATGCGGTGCATTCGGTGCCGACGCCAATGCTGTAGCGCAACGCGGAGAGATTGGGCCGAACGACGTACAGAAAGGTCTGCGATTTGTCGACCACGATTGTTCCCACAGGCTGAGTGGTCCGGTAGTAAACCAGCTGCCGCAGACGGACAAAGTCGGATTTGATTTCTTCCGGCTCGGACGTCGAAGAGAGGTTGCGTTGCTTCGCCATGCTGCGCACGTCATCCAGACTGCGCGGCCAGAACGAATAAATGCCCCCGCCAACAGCAAAAACCAGCAAGACCCCGAGCGCGACGGCGGCGGTGCGCAGCCAGTTTCGGGAATCCTTCAACGGCGGTCTGTCGCGATATTCGTAGCGTTCTTGGGCGCGCTCTCGGGCCCGTTCTTGGTCGCGCTCTTGGGCGGGTTGCCGTTGAGGCGGCGCGGTGCGGCGCACCGCATCCCGTTCGACCTGTTGGATCGCCGATTCAAGCGCGGCCCGTTCCGCGTTCAAGTCGGTGTGGGACAATGTCGGGTCGACGCTGCGGAGTTTGTCGACCAGCGTTTGCCGAGCCCGCTGATAAAGTGCCTGACGCGCTTCGCGGGTATTCGGGTTAAGTGTCGCAACCGCGCGACTGATCAGCTGAACGTAGTCGACCATCGGTCCTCCACCGACGAACGTATCATCTCTACCCATCCATCGTGATCACAATCAACGGATCGGTGGGGCGTAAAGGATACCACCTTTATTCCACAGCTGATTGATGCCGCGTGGAATGCCGAGCGGTGAGCCGACGCCAACGTTTCGCTCGTAAATTTCTCCATAGTTTCCGACTAGCCGGATGATACGGGCGGCCCAATCATTGGTAACGCCCATTCGCTCGCCATAGTTACCTTCGATTCCAACGAGCCGTTTGACGTCCGGTTTTTCAGACTTGAGAGCTTCGTCAATATTTTTCGAGCTCACACCGAGCTCCTCAGCATTGACCAGCGCGAAGCTCACCCACTTCACAATGTTTAACCATTGCATGTCCCCCTGGCGCACCGCGGGGCCAAGGGGCTCCTTGGAAATGACATCCGGCAGGATGACGTGTTCACTCGGTTTCGACAGCAAAAGTCGAATCCCCCAAAGCGCCGATACGTCCGCTGAGAGAGCGTTGCATTGGCCGGAATCATAACCCTTGATCGCTGCCTC
>DATBTA010000250.1:0-4497 GCA_036559505.1 Pseudolabrys sp.
AGTCCACCGAATGGCTTGCCGGCGAGGTCGGCAAGCCGGACGTCGCTGTCATCGACGCGTCCTACTACCTGCCGACGCAGAACCGCGACGCCAGGGCGGAGTACGCTGCCGCTCATATTCCCGGCGCCGTGTTCTTCGACATCAATGCAGTTGCCGATCATTCGACCGAACTGCCTCACATGTTGCCGGGGCCGGACCAGTTCGGCGCGGCCGCTGGCGATCTCGGAATTTCGGAGAAAGATACGATCGTCGTCTATGACGGCACCGGGCTTTATTCGGCGCCGCGTGTCTGGTGGACCTTCCGACTCTTCGGCGCACACAACGTCTATATCCTCGATGGCGGCCTGCCGGCCTGGAAGGCGGAAGGCCGGCCGACCGAAGCAGGCACCGTCAAGCGTCCTAAAAAAACATTCAACGCCGAGATGAATACCGGCGCCGTGGCTATGCTCACCGACGTGCAGATGGCGCTCAATGATGAACGCGCGCAGGTGGTCGATGCACGCTCGGCCGGACGCTTTGCCGGACGCGAGCCCGAGCCGCGGGCCGGGCTTCGCTCCGGGCATATGCCGGGTGCGTTCAGCGTTCCCTTCACCGAGATCGTGGAGAACGGCCGCCTCGCCTCTCCCGAGCGCATTGCGCAGGCGTTCAAGAAAGCCGGTGTCGACACCGACAAGCCGGTGATCACCAGTTGCGGCTCCGGCGTCACCGCGGCGATCCTCACTCTTGGCCTCGAAACGCTCGGCAAAAAACCGGGACGCGTCTACGACGGCTCCTGGTCCGAATGGGGCGCGCGCCCCGACCTTCCGGTCGCCAAGGACTAGACCGGACTTCGCTAGGTTGAATTCGTCATGCCCGCGCTTGTCGCGGGCATCCACGCCTTGAAGTCTGGCAACAACAAAGACGTGGATGGCCGGGACGAGCCCGGCCATGACGGTGAAGAGTCTCGATCTCAAGCAGCTCTGCTCCAGCGGCGCTACCACGGCGCTCAGCGTAAAATTTGGCTTAGGAACAACTTGGTGCGCTCGTGCTGCGGATGCGCAAAAAACTCTTCGGGCACATTCGCCTCAACGATCTGCCCCTCGTCCATGAATACGATGCGGTTCGCTACCTGGCGGGCAAAGCCCATTTCGTGCGTGACGACCAGCATGGTCATGCCGTCATGCGCCAGCGCAACCATCGTCTCGAGCACCTCCTTGACCATTTCGGGGTCGAGTGCGGAGGTCGGCTCGTCGAACAGCATGATCTTCGGGTTCATGCACAGCGCGCGGGCAATGGCGACGCGCTGCTGCTGCCCACCGGACAACTGGCCCGGATATTTGTTGGCCTGTTCGGGAATCTTGACGCGCTTGAGGTAGTGCAGTGCCACCTCCTCCGCCTCTTTCTTCGGCATCTTGCGCACCCAGATCGGCGCCAGCGTGCAGTTCTCCAGCACCGTCAAGTGTGGAAACAGATTGAAATGTTGAAACACCATGCCGACTTCGCGGCGGACCTCGTCGATTTTCTTCAGGTCCGCGGTCACCTCGACGCCGTCGACAAGGATTTGTCCGCCCTGATGCTCTTCCAGGCGATTGATGCAGCGGATCATCGTCGATTTGCCGGACCCTGACGGGCCGCAGATCACGATGCGCTCGCCGCCACGAACCTTCAGATTGATATCGCGGAGCACATGGAAATCGCCGTACCACTTGTTGAGCGCAATGAGCTCGACGGCAGTTTCGGTCCTGAGCCTGCCGGGCTTGAGGAGCGATCCGGAATTTTCGTCCGCGGTCATGCGCTGCCTTTCACCGCCGCCCACCCTTGGCAAGACGCGCTTCCATTGCGCGAGCATAGCGCGACATGCCGTAGCAGAAGACCACATAAAAAATGGCGGCGACCGCGTAGCCGGTCGTGCTGGTGACGGGCGTTGCCCATTTCGGGTCGATGCGGGCCACCTCGATCGTCCGCAAGAGGTCGAAAATGCCCACGATGAAGACCAGCGTCGTGTCCTTGAACAGCCCTATATAGGTGTTGACGATATTCGGGATCGTCACTGTCAGCGCCTGCGGCAGGATGACGAGGCGCGTCATCTGCGCATAGCCAAGTCCGACGGCCATGGCGCCCTCGTACTGAC
Organism: Pseudolabrys sp.; assembly: GCA_036559505.1. Lineage (GTDB taxonomy): Bacteria > Pseudomonadota > Alphaproteobacteria > Rhizobiales > Xanthobacteraceae > Pseudolabrys. Next base: position 2,111 of record DATBTA010000250.1, read on the forward strand.
CTCTCGGAATGGCCTGCAAACCGGCGCGCACCACCTCTGCCATGTAGGCGGATGCGAAGATCGCAATGCCGACCAGCGCCCGCACGAGCTTGTCGGGTGAATATTGCTCGGGAACGAACAGTGGCAGCATCACCCCGGCCATGAACAGCACGGTGATCAGAGGCACACCGCGGACGAACTCGATGAAGATGACCGAGAGTGTCCGTACCACGGGCATGCGCGAGCGGCGGCCAAGCGCGAGAATGATTCCGAGCGGCAACGAAAATACGATGCCGACCGACGCCACCACGATCGTCACCAGCACGCCGCCCCACAACACCGTGTCAACCGGCTCAAGGCCAATCGCGGGCCATCCCGTCAGCAGGATATAAGACACGACCGGCAGCACGATGAAGAAATAAAAGGCGCCGAGGTCGCGGCGCGGCGCCTTCAGCCACAACAGCCAGACCACCCCGACAGCCAGCATGAGAAAGAACACATCGACTCGCCAACGCTGTGGAATGGGGTAAGAGCCGTAGATGAAATACGGCAATCGCTCCCAGACAAATGGCCAACAGGCGCCGATCTCGCGATGCTGGACGGTCCAAAGGCAGGCGTCGCGATCACTCCCGCTCCACACCGCGTCGATCACCAAAAACCGCACGATTTCGGGAATCGCCCAGGCGAGCAGAAGCACGATCAGCACCGTCAGAGCAATATTGAATGGCGTGGACAGCAGATTGGCGCGCAACCAGCCGAGCGCGCCGGTCATCGCAGCCGGCGGCGGCCGCGGCGCGATCGTCGCGCGGCGCACAAAGTGCATTTCAGCAACGGCAAGATCGCCCTCGGCCATGGTCATGGGCCTGGCCTCACCGTTCCACCAGCGCTATGCGGCGGTTGTAGAGATTCATGATCACGGACGTCGCCAGGCTGATCACGAGATAGACGAGCATCGTGATGGCGACGACCTCGACGGCCTGACCTGTCTGGTTGAGCACGGTGCCCGTGAAGACCTGCACCAGATCCGGGTAACCGATTGCGACGGCCAATGACGAGTTTTTGGTGAGATTGAGATACTGGCTGGTCAGCGGCGGGATAATCACCCGCATCGCCTGCGGCACGACAATCAGCCGCAAAGTCGGACCCGGCCGCAGGCCCAGCGAATAGGCCGCCTCGCTCTGCCCGCGCGACACCGCCAGGATGCCGGCACGCACCACTTCAGCGATGAAGGCGGCCGTGTAAATCGACAGACCGAACAGCAGTGCGACAAATTCCGGAAGCACCTCGATGCCACCGGCGATATTGAAACGTCCGGCCTGCGGAAACTCGAAGCCAATGGGACGACCAACCACAGTGAAAACCGCAAGCGGCAGCCCGACCACCAGCAGCAAGGTGACGGCCAAAACCGGCGCGCGCTGCCCTGTCCGCTCCTGCCGCCTGCGGGCCCAGATATAAAAGGCACTCGCGGCGACGACGCCGGCAAGCAGGGACAATTCAACGAGTCCAAGACCGCCCTTTAGGATTGGCAGCGGCAGAAAAAAGCCGCGGTTGTTGAGAATGACACCACCGGGAATGATGATGCTCTCGCGCAGGTCGGGCAGCGCCTTGAGCACGGCGTTGTACCAGAACAGCAATTGCAGCAGCAGCGGCAGATTGCGGATGATCTCCACATATCCGCCGGCCGCCTTCGCGAGCAGCCAGTTGCTCGACAGGCGCGAAATGCCGACGATGAAGCCGATGATCGTCGCAAACACGATGCCGAGGCCGGCGACCAAAAGTGTATTGAGCAGCCCGACCCAAAAGGCGCGGCCATATGTCGAGCCGCGGGACGAATACTCGATCAGCGTCTGACTGATGTCGAAACCGGCCGTCTGGTTCCAGAATCCGAAGCCGGATGCGATCTGCGCCCGCGCTAGGTTGTCGATTGCATTGCGGGCGGCTCCATAGATGAGCAGCGCGACCATCGTGCAGAGAACGAGCTGATAGGCAATGCTGCGGACCTTCGGGTCGTTGTAGAACACGACACGCGCGGGGCGCGGCTGCGCCGGCAGGTCACTCGGCATTTCCCCCTCGTCGGACGCCTCAAGCGGCGGCGGCACTCCCTCGATGAAAGGGCCGCGGACGCAGGTCCGCGGGCCAATGTATCGCTATCCGCTCAGCGGATTGGCGGGGCGTACTGGATACCGCCTTTGGTCCACAACTTGTTCAGCCCACGCTCGATCTTGAGTGGCGAGCCCATGCCGACGTTGCGCTCAAACGATTCACCGTAGTTGCCGACCTGCTTGACGATGCGAACGGCCCAATCCTTGGTCAGGCCGAGCTGCTCTCCGTAATTGCCTTCGGTCCCGACAAAGCGCTTGATCTCCGGGTTCGGCGACTTCATCGCCTCGTCGAGAGTCTTCGAGGAA
>DATBTA010000251.1:0-4941 GCA_036559505.1 Pseudolabrys sp.
GCCCGCGATGCCGGCGAGCTTGCGGTCGTAAAGGCTGAAGTCGAGGGCATGCTCAAGAAGGTCAAAGCGCAGCTTCCTCCGGCGCGCTGATGTACTATGGTGAAATCGCCCACAGAGACGCCTCGTCCCGAAAAAATTTTCCCGGTCTCCTGGGATCAGTTTCATCGCGATTCGCGTGCGCTTGCCTGGCGTTTGCATGAGGCCGGGCCGTTCGAGGCAATTGTCTGCATCACGCGCGGCGGTCTGGTGCCGGCGGCGATCGTGGCGCGTGAGCTCAACGTGCGCATGATCGAAACCGTGTGTGTCGTCAGTTATCGCGACTACAAGAACCAGGGCGATCTATCGGTTCTCAAGGGCATTGCGCCGGAGGTGATTGCGCTTCACTCACAGGGAAAGCGCGTCCTGATCGTCGATGATCTTGTCGATACCGGAAAGACTGCGCGTGTCGTTCGCGATCTCCTGCCAGACGCTCACTTTGCGACTGTCTATGCGAAGCCGATGGGGCGGCCGCTGGTCGACACGTTCGTTACGGAGGTGTCGCAGGACACCTGGATCTATTTCCCTTGGGATACGGGCTTGGCATTCCAGCCGCCGATCCGCGAAGGCGGCGACTGACAGAGAAATATCGGGAGGAGACGATGCTGACACGACGTCATCTACTCGCCGGCGCGGGCGCTGCCGCAGTGTGCGCCGCCTCGCCACACGCCGACGCGCAATCGACCTATGCGAGCCAACCCGTTCACATTCTCGTCGGCTACCCGGCAGGCGGTGGCGTCGACATCATCGCCCGCCTGCTGCAGGACCCTATGAAGGCCGCGCTCGGCCAGCCGATCATCGTCGAGAACCGGACTGGCGCTAGCGCCATGCTGGCAACAGGGGCGGTCGCCAAGGCTGCGCCCGACGGATACACGCTGCTCGCCTGCGCATCCGGCGAAGTCGCCATCAATCATTTCCTGTTCAAGGAGAAGATGGCCTACGATCCGGCCAAGGAGCTTGCGCCGATTGCACTCGTCGGCATTGTCCCGTGCGTCGTCGTGGTCGCGAGCACGACGCCGGTGAGCACCCCGAAAGAGCTGATCGCATATATCAAGGAAAATCCCGAGAAACTGTCTTTCTCGTCGTCAGGCATCGGCAATCCGCAGCAGCTTGCAGGTGAACTGATGAATACAATGGCGGGCACCAAGGTGTTGCACGTGCCCTATCGCGGCGCCGTGCCGGCGGTCACAGATGTTGCAACCGGGGCCGTCACCATGAGTTTTACGAGCCTGGCTGCCGCACTGCCATTGATTCAGGCGGGTAAGATAAAAGCCGTCGCCGTCACCTCGCGCGAACGGATGCCTCAACTGCCCGATGTGGCACCGCTAAACGAGGGGGCGCCGGGTCTTGCGGGCTACGAGTTGCTCAACTGGTTCGCCATATTCGGAACGGCGGGAACGCCGCCGGGAATCATCGAGCGCCTCAACAGCATCATCAATACCGCCCTCCAGGATCCTGCAATTTCCGGCAAGCTGCTGCCGCAGGGTATCGTGCCAAAGCCAATGAAAGTTGCGGAGTTCAAGGCTTTCGTCGATGCCGAGCGCACCAAGTTCGGCAAAATTGTTGAGCAGGCCAACATCAAATTGAGCAACTGAGCTTGTTTCGTATATCATCGCGCGACAGAAGAGCCCCACCGGGGAGGATGCAATGAACGTCAAGCCGAATACGCAGGATGCCAAGCCCGTCGATGACAAGCTCTCGCATCACGTGCGCCCTCAGGATTTGCCGTGGGAGAAGATGCGCTTCCCCGGTTGCCAGACCAAGACCTTGCTCTTCGATCCCAAGAGCGGACTTGCAACGGTGCTGATCAAGATGGAGCCCGGCGCGACCTTGCCGGATCACGAGCACGTGCTCATTGAGCAGACTTACGTGCTCGAAGGCTCGCTGGTCGACAGAGAAGGGCCTGACGCCGGCCTCGAAGTCGGTCCCGGCGAATTCGTTTGGCGTCCGGCGGGCAGCCGGCACGTCGCCTGGTGCCCCAAGGGCGGCACAATGATTGCAATCTTCCAGGTGCCGAATAAATTCTTCGAAAAGGACGGCAAGGTGACTGATGCCGGTGGCAAGGACTGGCAGTCGTCCTGGGGACACATCTTATCGAATTAGCGTGACCGCCGCCGCGTGGGCTTCACCCGCCGCGCGCCGGCAGGTGAGTTGAGATTTGCCATGCGGACGTGGCGGAATGGTAGACGCAAGGGACTTAAAATCCCTTGGGAGATTTCCCGTCCGGGTTCGAGTCCCGGCGTCCGCACCACATCGAAACAAATTTGCGGAAGACAACACGCGGTAGGCGAGGCCAATGAGGCACAAGCGAACCGACGGCAACGGCGACCGCATCGACGACTCTGGCAGCTACACGGGCCCCGCGATCATGGCCATCGCCGTAGTCATCGGAGTTCTTGCGCTCATACTTTTCTATAGCAGCTCACCGCGAATTGGCGTGCTGAGCGCAGCCGTGTTCTTAGTTGCCATCGTCGGGGTTGCTGCATTGGTGCAGAGGCTCAGTGACTAGTTCTGGTGCCAGTGGCGCCATCGAAAGAATGAAATTTCCACGCTACTCACCGAAGAGTTTGATGAAGGCGGGTCAAGGTGGGGCGTAAGGTTCGGGACATGCGACTGACGATCAATTGCGACATGGGCGAAGGTTTTGGCCTGTATCGCATCGGTGACGATGCGGCGATGATGCCGTACATCGATCTGGCCAACGTTGCCTGCGGTTTTCACGCGTCCGATCCGCCGACGATGCGCGCGACGGTACGCCTTGCGAAGCAGCATTCGGTCAAGGTCGGGGCGCATCCGTCGTTACCGGATCTCCAGGGCTTCGGCCGCAGGGCCATGGTAATTTCGCCTGCGGAGGTGACAGACCTCGTCACCTACCAAGTTGGCGCGCTGAAAGCATTTCTCGACGCCGAAGGCGTGCCGCTCAACCACGTGAAGCCGCATGGCGCGCTCTATGGCATGGCGGCCCGCGACGAAAAGATCGCCGCTGCCATTGCCGATGCGGTGTTGCCATTCGGCGTGCCCATTCTTGGAATGGCCTTCACCGCGCACGAAAAAGCCTATCAGGATAAGGGGATCGAGTTTGTTCCTGAATTTTATGCTGATCTGGAATATGACGGCGAAGGCAATCTTATTTTAAGCCGCGTGCACGACGCGGTTGACCCGGCCAAGGCGGCTGCGCGCGTTTTGCGCATGATGCGGGATCAGGCCGTCACCACGACGGCAGGCAGGGATATTCCGGTCAAAGCGGCTACCGTTTGCGTCCATTCGGATACGCCGTCAGCCGTGTCGATTGCTGCCGAGCTGGCGCGGGTCCTGCGCCAGACGCCCGTTGGTCGGTGATGTTTGTACAGTGCCGTGCGGGTGCACCGCAAAGCCAGAATCGTGAGATAGGTTTCTGCCGATGACCAGCAGAATTCCACTGATGATAGGCGCGGTCGCAAGCGCTCTACTCTCCGGTTGCGCGTCGTCCGACGACGCGTCGGGGCGCTTTCTGGTTCAGCCTGACAGATACCAACTTTATAGCTGCAGAGAGCTTGCCGAGGCGGCTCAGGCGGTCGGCGCGCGTCAACTGGAGCTTGAAGGATTGATGACGAAGGCTGGGCCGGATGCGAGTGGTCGTTTCATGAGCACGATCGCCTACCGGCCAGAATATCTGCAATTGCGCGGCCAGATGAACGAGATACGCAAAACGTCGGCCGAAAAGAAATGCAAATTCAACCCTGATGCCGCTTTGGGTGGCCGCGTAAGCGACCAGGTCATACGCTAAGCGGTGACATAGCCCTGCCGATGGAACTTTTATAGGCTGTGGAACTTGTAGCCGTGGAACCCGCCACGGACGTGGCATTACAAGGGGGCTGGCATGGGACTGCTGATCAGCATTCTTATTACGTTTCTTGTTATTATCCTTGTTCTCTACCTCATCAACATGCTGCCGATCGACGGGCGGGCGAAACAAATCGTTCGCGTTATCGTCATCATCATCGGCGTGCTGTCGCTGCTGAAATATCTCGCTGTCTTCTAGCGCTCATAGGTTCACGCGGCGAAGGCGTAATGCGTTGCCGACGACGCTGACCGATGACAGTGCCATTGCAGCGGCCGCAATGATTGGCGACAGCAATATCCCGAAGATGGGATAGAGAACGCCCGCGGCCACCGGCACGCCAAGCGCATTGTAGATGAAGGCAAAGAACAGGTTCTGCCGAATGTTACGCATTACGGCGCGTGACAGTGCGCGCACTTTTACGATCCCGGTGAGATCGCCTTTGAGAAGCGTAATGCCCGCGCTCTCGATGGCGACATCCGCGCCCGTTCCCATGGCGATGCCAACCTCGGCCGCAGCAAGAGCGGGGGCATCGTTCACGCCATCGCCGGCCATTGCCACCGCTCGGCCCTCCCGGTGCAGTTTTTCGACGATCGCGCTTTTCTGATCAGGCAGCACTTCGGCTTCGACCTCGGCGATGCCGAGACGGCGCGCTACCGCCTGCGCCGTGGTCCGATTGTCGCCGGTAAGCATGACCACGCGGATGCCTTCTGCGGCGAGCGCACGCAGCGCGTCGGGTGTCGTCGGTTTGACCGGGTCGGCAATGGCTATGACGCCGGCGGGCTTGCCGTTCACAGCAAGGAAGATGGCGGTGGCGCCGTCGCCGCGCAGACGCTCGGCTTCGGCGGAAAGCGCGGACGTATCGATGTTCAGCTCGCCGAGAAATCTGGCATTGCCGAGCGCGAGCCGCTTGTCGTCGATCGCCCCGATCACGCCTTTTCCGACGGGTGAATCGAAGTCACGCACGGGCGAAAGCTCGAGATTGCGCTCGGCCGCAGCGGCGACGATCGCTGCCGCCAGGGGATGCTCGCTGCCGCGCTCGACGCTGGCGGCGAGCTGCAACACCTTTGTCTCGTCAAATCCGG
>DATBTA010000252.1:0-5569 GCA_036559505.1 Pseudolabrys sp.
GCCGCAACGCCGCAGGCACGCTCATCCATGGCATTGGCATTGACGGCTTGCACGGCCTGATCAGGCGCGGCGCCATGACTGCGCAGATCAACGAATTGCCTGGCCTCCTCCGACGTATTGCAAATGACGCCGACGCCGACGGCTGCGTCGCCGTTTGCCGGCGATGGCATCGGCCCCTCGGCGCGCGCAGCGCCGCACTCAAGTATTGCGGCCGCTGCCACCGCCCAGAAAAGGCGCATTCTTGCCTCCAGCAATGTTGTTCCGCGGTATCGTTTGCCGGATCAACGTCCCCACGCGGTAGGCGGTTCGCGGCCATGCGTTGGCGCGCACGCAATTGTGAAAGCCTGTTCCGCCGCCGTTGCGTAGAAGGGTGCGATTCGTGCAAATAGCGGCGGCCGCCTTCAGGGCACCGCTCCAAATCTCGTCCGGAATTGCTTTTATGAACCTTTCAGTTTCAACGATCCGAAGAATTCGCGCTGCCGCGAGCCTCACCGTATTGGCCGCCGCGCTCGCGCTCGCAGCCTGCGAAACCGATGGCACCGGCCCGTCGGCAGCCGATGCACCGAAGGCACAAGCCGCTTCAGGGAGGCCGGAACCGGCCGCCTCCAAACCCGAAACGCCGCCCGCGCAAACCGTAAGACCGGCGGCCGCTGTCGACGATGGCGAGCCGATGACGCGTGCGCGCGCCGCCCGCGAATGCTGGATGCGGACCGAAAAGGCCAATCCTCACCAGGATCTCGACAAGCGCGCCGATGTCGTGAACAAGTGCATCGACGACAAGCTCAAGGCGGCGGGCTCCGCGGCGCCGAAGACCTGACGGCTGTCGGCCCTCCCCTTGCGCCGCCCGGCGCGCCCGCTAGCATTCGCCATCGTTTGACTTCAGGGAGGCCATCATGGCGAAAGGTCAGATGCGTGCCACGAAGGAAAAGAAGAAGCCGAAGGCCGACAAGGATAAACCGAAACAGCTTTCCGCCTACAAGCTGGCGCAGATGCAGGGATCGGCTGGCAGCTCCTTCAGCACACCGACGGGCAAGAAGTCCTGATCGTTAGCGCTGCCCGGACGTGCCCATCTTGGACGCTTCGGGCAGTTCCTTCGCCTGCTTCGCCATCTCGAGGCAGGTTAGCAATTCGACGTAGCTGGGCGAGCTGCCAAGCGAAGAGAATCGCACGCAGCCGGCGCGTTGCGCCGGACTGTATTGAGCCCAGTCCTACTGCAACTTGCCGTGCGCATCTTCTTCATCACGCTTGCAGTCGCCGGCGGACCGTCCGAGCGAAACCGACACGTCGCCGGCGCGGCGGCAGGTCTGCTCAACGTTGAACTTTGGTACTGCGTCGGCCGCCAGAACGATGTGCGACGCGGTCAATATGATCGGCAATAGCGCGGGCATGAGCATGGTCCCGAAACACCTCCCCGATACCTGAAGACAATCCGCGAGCCGGGTTCCGGTTTCATGACGGTCCGGGCCATGAACCTTTTCGCGGCCAGCACGACCAACGGGTAGTAACGCCGGAGGGCCGCAGCATGTTCAGGCGCTTTTTATTGGCATTTTTCGCGTTCATCGGCCTGATCGTGCCGGCCGCATTCGCGCTTGCGCTGATGGCCGCGCCGCCCGCAAGCCCCGCACCTCTGCACCTGCCTGGCTGCGATCGCAATCTTGCCGATGCCGGCACAAATGTGGCGGCAATGCAGGCGCGCCTTAAAGGGCTCGACGCCACAGAGGGCAAGGACATCTGCAGCGCGACCCGGCTTTACTTTCTCGAGGTCGTCAAGGCGCGCGCCGTCACCGCGTTGTGCAAAAGCGGGTCGGAACGCGAGCGTGAGCTTGGCCGCTTCGATGCCGACGTGGAACACCTCAATGAGGCGATCGCCGCCCGCTGCAGCTGACCGGAAATAATCCGAATTGCTTCACAGCTTCGCCAAAGTTCCGTGGCATAAGGCAACCAATGCTTAACCGGTTTGCGCTGAACATCGCGCAGTCATTAAAACAGCCGGACGAGCACTCTCGGGGGAGAGCTTCGGAAATGCGAGCACGCGTTCGTCGTGCATTGTGGATGTTCGGCGCGCTGGCACTCGTTGCCATGCCGGCATCGGCACAGGAGTCGACCGAAGTCGCGCCGCTGACACCGGAAGACAGCGCGCTGCTCGCAAACGCTCTGGTCTTTGACCCCGCCGCCCTCGCCACAGCGCCGAAAAAGCCGTTGCGCCTTCCAGGCCACAGAAACAGCGACTATGACATCATACGCACGCAGAAAGTCGACGGCTCGACCACGGTCGTGGTGAAGCAACCCCTGCAGACCGAATGGTCGAATTCTGTTGGCGCCGATCTCGCGCCATCAACGCCGACCGCATATCCGCTGCCCCTGCCTACGGAACGCAACAACGGCATGCCCGCCGGTGCGGCCTGGGCATCAGTTGGCGTGCCGAATCTCGCCAGCGTGGATGCACGCGTCGATCCGACGAACGAGCAGGGCAAGGTTGGCACAACGATCAAGCACTCAATCCCGTTCGGGAGCCGTTTCGCCGTAACTGTGCAAGGTACCTACTCAGTTACGGAAATGCTCGGCCAGCCGTCGCCCGGCCCCGGCGATCTGCCGCTTATGACACTGCCCTCGTCCGGCGCGCCCGCTGCGCAGCAGGTCTTTGGCAACGAGAAAGCGGTCAAGTTCAATATCCTGCCGACCGGGACCACCCTGGGAGCCGGCTTCGCCTCCGCCAGCAACGATCCGGTGACGCACAACACCTTCAGCGCCGATCAGAAGCTTTACGGTCCGCTGCATGTGACCACCGCGGTCACCGACGTCGGGCAGACGACCAGCAGCAAAAGCGTTACCGCCGGCTTCAAATTGAACTGGTAGGCCGGTTGCTGAATACCACGAAGTGTTTTTACAAAAGCGTGCATAACTTTGCAGCCGGCCACGTTTGGCCGGAATGTGTCACCACCCTCCCGCTCCCGCCCCACGGCCGCCGCAGTCGCGTGCGGCAATCGGCTGCTACTGGGGAGCATCCGCGCAAAATCTTGCGCTTCTGTAGGAGTGGACCATGACGGCCATCAGACCTGAGCGGCTTGGTGCGGACAGGACGGTTCCGGAAAAGACCGGTCCGGAGGTGTATGCGCCGAACCGGAAATCTTCGGAACGGACCGAGTCCGAGCAGGCGGCGGTGACCGCTTTCGAGGGTGAGATCCGCGAGTTTGTCCGACGCGACGTCGCGCACCTGCGCCGTCAACGGAACGACGTGGAGCAACCGGCATCCGAGCCTGTTACCGACAACCTCAACGTCCTGATCCGGCGCGTTTCCGGTGCGTCGATGGACGAAATCGATCGCGTCATTCTTGAGCTACAGGGCGTGCGCGAAATGCTTCGTAGCGAGGGCGAACGCGTCAGCCGGGAAATTGCCGGCTATGCCAGCCTCAGCCACGCGGCCATGACCGCCATGAAGGTGATCGGCGACAGCCTGACACAATGGAAGAGCGCACCGAACAATTACAGCAGACCCGCCGAATAGGCGCGCCATGATTGCCATCGCCGGAAGCTCCGGCGATGGCCGTTTCGAAACTCAGGGCGCCGTGATCTGACCGACGACCGTGCGCACGTTGGGCTCGATCAGCAGAACCTTGTCCTTGGCCTTGATATAGTAAAGTCGCGACGCGCCATCGATGCCGCGCACGATCTCGGGCAACGGACGCATGCCGTTGAGCGCCTGATTTGGCGACAGCTCGCTTGCGGGTTGGAGCGCGTCAGCGCCAGCAACCGGCTGTGACTTCTCCGCCATCACCGCATCATAAATCTGCTTGCGTTGCCCGTCGCTCAGCGGGAGAGGCCAGGCCATGATCGGAGTGCGATCGAGGATATCGTTGCGCCGCGAGAATTTTGCCGGAATGGTTTCGCCGACGGAGCCGATCGGTCCGGAAGGAGGCGGCTCGCTCGATGCGGACGAGCCTTTGCCCGTTGTTACCGATGCTGACGGCGCATCCGTCGACCCGTTGGAAACGGGCGTGCTTCCGGCCGTCGTGAGCCCTTCCGGGCCGCCGGCAGCGTTCTGCGATTCGCGTTGCGCTTTTGGCGCATCCTCAATCTGCGTCTGCTTGGGGGCTGTCGCGCTCGGCAGCTCGGGACGCGGCTCGGTTGGCATCGTACCAGCCGAAGGCTGCTTGGAAATCGGCATCATCAGCGCAGCGCGCGATTCCTCCGGAGTCGGGATATTAACGATCTCGGTTGATTGCGTCGGCGCCTGTTCTTCGACGCCGGGATTGATCTGACCAGTATCGGGCTTGAAGCCCGGGTCGGTGGGCACCGTTGCGCTTTGTTCGGCAATGGCCGATGCGCCTATTCCCGACGCGGCGACAGCGGCGGCCAAGGCAACAGCCAAGGTGAACTGAGTGAATTGACGCGAATTTTTCATAGGAGGCCTCCATCGGCTGTGGACAACAACGGCCGAAAGGCAGAACTGGTTGCATGCCTAACGAAGCGACAAGGCCGATGGGCCTGCGCAAAAAGTCCAACGCCGCCCGCGCAAGCGGACGGCGGTCAGACATGCTGCGATCAGTTAGCTGGCGGCAGCGACTTTGGTCTTCGCAGCCTTGCGCGGCAGCGGGTAGTCGGCGCTGTCGTAAAGCGCACGAATGCCGTTGCCGTCGAAACGTTTCTCTTCGACCTCGAGATATGCGCCCAGCAGCAACTCCGGCGGCAATTCCTCGATCGCGAAGCGGATCGCCTCCGCAGCAGTGGGAAAGCGCTTGTAGCCGATCGGGCGGCGCGACTTCCGGCTGCGGCTCGGGAACAATTCGGACGGGGCACGGTAGTTAATCATCGACATAATCAGTAGCTCCTCGGCCACTAATATGGCCCCTGGAGCGTCGAAAATCCAGCACTTCTGGGCCTCCGCATATCAGCCCGGCAGGCTCAAGGTAAACACGCGGTACCAAAAAGCGCGACCCGGCGCGCATTCGCGCGCCGGGTCCAATTCCCGGCCGGTGGGACCTTGTTAATCCACAACTTCGTCCACAACCTGACTCGTTACCGGATCAACCAATACCACGCGATTGTTTACCACCATGTATTTGTACGAGCGAATCGCTGGCACTTCGACCGCGACTTCCTGTGGCACTGCATGGAGCCGTACGCGGTCCGGCACGCGAGCGCCCACGCGATACTCGATCGTCGGCTCAGCCGGCACGACTCGTTCACGCACGATCGTGCTGTAAATCGTGCGCCGTTGAACCGGTGTCAGCTGCAGAGGTTCGGTGGTGACCACTGTTCGCGACTCGATCGGTTCACGCGTGATGACGGTGGTCTGCGCACTCGCTGCCGTCGTACTAGCTGCAAGCACTGCCACGATCGCGGCATGGCGAAAATAGGTCATGAGTTCCTCCTCTTGATTCCGGTCCAGCCCTGCAAACGCAAGGTCGGCGAGAGGGGTTCCCCGTGACCTGCGCCGGCACATCACGATTTTCTTCACTGTGTGTGCGGCGGTTCGCTCATGAGTTTCAGCTTCGCCTGCAGCATGCCGATGCGCTGTTCCGCTTCTGTCCTGGTCAATTCAGCGCTGAACGCTTCCGGCTCGTAAGCG
>DATBTA010000253.1:0-3187 GCA_036559505.1 Pseudolabrys sp.
CGGGATCGTCAGGGCGCCCCGCTCGAAGGCATCATGCGCCATTCGATCGGCGGGTATCGTTGCAGTGACGTCGAGTTTGTCGCTGCCTTCGACGTCGACCGGCGCAAAGTCGGTCATCCGCTGGAAGAAGCCATCTTCGCAAAGCCGAACTGCACGCGCATCTTTCAAAGCGCGCTTCCGGTGTCGAATGTCATCGTGCAGGCTGGTCCGATTCTCGACGGGATCGCGCCGCACATGGCCGACTATCCCGATGAGAGCGCCTTCCGTCCGGTCGATCTCGAGCCGACCGATGTCGCCGCAGCGTTGCGCGCGTCGGGGGCCGAAGTACTTGTGTGCTACCTGCCGGTCGGCTCCGAGCGCGCGGTCAAGCATTACGCGCAGGCCTGCCTCGAAGCGGGTGTAGCCATGGTCAATTGCGTTCCCGTGTTCCTCGCTTCGGATGAGGTCTGGGGCGCAAAATTCCGCGATGCCGGGTTGCCGATCATCGGGGACGACATCAAGAGCCAGGTCGGCGCAACCATCGTGCATCGGGCGCTGGCGCGGCTCTTTGCCGATCGCGGCGTCGGCCTCGATCGCACTTACCAGCTCAACACCGGCGGCAATACCGACTTCCTCAACATGCTGGAGCGAAGCCGCCTCAAGTCCAAGAAGGTTTCCAAGACGGAGTCCGTGCAATCGCAGCTGGATGAGCGCCTCGATGCGCGCGACATCCATATCGGTCCGTCGGACTACGTGCCGTGGCAGCAGGACAACAAGATCTGCTTTATCCGGATGGAAGGGCGCGGCTTCGGCAATGCGCCGATCGAGCTGGAGTTGCGGCTGTCGGTGCAGGATTCTCCGAACAGTGCCGGTGTCGTCATCGACGCGATCCGCTGCGTGAAGCTGGCGCTGGAGCGCGGCGAAGCCGGTCCGCTGGAGGCACCTTCGGCATATTACATGAAGAGCCCGCCGCGGCAGTTGCGCGACAGCGTTGCTCACGATGCATGCAACGCCTTCATCGATGGCCGTCGGTTTGATCTTCCCGGAGAGGAGCCAGGCGCCAAGGTGGCGTCGAGCCCGCAGCGCTCATAGCAGGTGCAAACGGGACTTCGTGCGCGCGGCCATCTCGGGTGTTGTGTGTTAAGCGGCTCAGCGTACGGGCCATACAATGAACGCGCCGGTCAAAACGCTGCTGTTCGATTTCGGCGGCACGCTCGACGCTGACGGCGTCGCGTGGAAGGAGCGATTTCACGCACTCTATCGCGCCGCCGGGCTGGATGTGACGAGCGACGCTTTTGCGCCTGCCTTCTACGCAGCGGACGACCCGCTTGTCGGCGGCCTGCCACCCAAAACCGATCTGTCGGGGACAGTCCACGCTTTGACCGTCAATCTTGAAAGCGAACTGGCGCGCCGCTGCGCTGGACCAAAGGCCGAAAGTGGCGGTGATCGCGGCCGGCGGATCGCATCGGGATTCATGTCGGAATGCGTGGCCACGTTCGAACGCAATCAGCCGGTGCTGAAAGCGCTGAGCGAACGTTATCAGCTCGGCATCGTGTCGAACTTTTACGGCAACCTTGAAGCGGTGTGCGAAAGCGCCGGGCTGTGCTCGTTCTTCAAGGTGATGGTGGACAGCCATTGCGTAGGCGCCGAGAAGCCCGATCCGGTGATCTTTCGTGCGGCGCTCGAAAGGCTTGGAGCGACGCCGGAAAAAACTGTTTTCATCGGCGATTCGTTGCGCCGCGACCGGGAAGGTGCCCGGCGCATGGGCATGCGCTTCATCTGGGTCGCGCCTCCGGACGTCCAGGCAAGGCAAAGCGAACGGCAGGCGGAGCCCGCAGTGACCGACCTGCGCGATGTTACGAAGTTTCTGCAATGACCCGGACATCCGCACATCCGGCGTTGCAAGGCGGCATCATAGCCGCAGGTGAGGGAAACCGCCTGCGTGCGGACGGCTTTCGCGTCAGCAAGCCAATGGTTCAGGTCGCAGGGCGTCCGCTGATCGATCACGCAATCGATCGCTTCCGTTCGGTCGGCATTCGCCGGCTGACGGTCGCCATCAATGAGGTCAGCGACGACTGCCGCCAATGGCTCAAAGGCCATGCCGGAGATTTCGACCTCGACGTGATCGTTCGCTCGACACCGTCGTCTTACGCCACTTTCCGGCTTGTCGCAGACAGGCTAATCGATGTGCCCGCCGTGATCACGACGGTCGACACGATCATGCCCGTCGATCAATTCGAGACTTTTGTTGCATCCGCCTCACGGTTTCCAGACGACGCGGTGGTGCTTGGCGTGACCGGCCATGTCGACGACGAAAATCCGTTGTGGGTCACATTAGATACATCGAACGGGCGTATCCGCCATATCGGTGGAAGCAACGGCAGTCATGTGACGGCCGGGCTCTATTGGCTGCCGGCCAAAAGGCCTGTCAATCCCGCGAAGGACTTCGCGCGCCTGCGCGACTATCTCGGTTCGCTGGTTGCGGGGGGGCAACCGGTCTATGGCATCGTCCTGCCTTGCGTCTTCGACATCGACCGCGCGCGCGATGTGGCGGCCGCCGAAGGTGCGGTCTCTGGTCTTCAGCGTGAGAAGTCCGAGCCATGAGTACGATGGCCAAAACTTGCAGGGGCATCTACCGCGAGCCGGACCATTCGCCTGGCCGCGTCGATGACGATCGCGCCATCATGGACTGCGTCGGCGAAGCGCTGACGTCGCGCGGGTTCAGTGTTGAACTTGTCGAGGTCGATGCGGCGTTTGATGGCCGCTGCGCAAACTTATTCGCGATGTGCGAGCGCGGCACAGTGCTTGATCACCTCACCGATGCCCAAAACGCCGGGTCGGTCGTGGTGAATTCGCCGAACGCGATCCGCAACACCTACCGTCACAGGATGATCGAGCTTTTCGCCCGGCATCATGTTGCCTCGCCGGCGAGCCACGTCGTTGCGAGCAACGCAAAAGGACCGCCGCCGGCGGCCGCCGTGTGGGTCAAGCGTTATGATTTCCATGCCACGCAGCCGTCCGATGTTATTTACACTGCGTCCGAAGCGGGGTGGCATGAGGCCCTGGACCGGTTTGCCAAGCGCGGCATTCCCTTCATCATCGCGCAGGAGCACGCCCCGGGCGACCTGGTCAAATTTTACGGTGTCCGGGGCGAAATGCGTCCGGTGGCTGCCAATTGGTTCGAATGGTTCTATCATCGTGACAAGGG
>DATBTA010000254.1:0-12977 GCA_036559505.1 Pseudolabrys sp.
CCGACATCAGGACAATGAGCGTGCGAAGCAATGTGGTGGTGTTCATCGGGTCCTACCGGCGACGTATTGACGGTCGTTGAGCCGCCCCCATAAAGAATCGCTGGATATTAGCCCAATACTGACGAAAGTCGGCAATGTGAAGGCGGCAATCCACCGCCCGCAGACCATGGTAGAACCGCGGCACCAATCCGCACTCCGGCGACTGGAAGGCCATGAAAGCACTGCTCTGCACGCGCCACGGAACACCCGATGATCTCGAGCTTGCCGACGTTCCCGACCCTGTTGCCGCATCTGGCGAAGCTGTCGTGCGCATCAAGGCCGCGGCATTGAATTTCTTCGACACGCTGATCATTGCCAACAAGTACCAGACCAAGCCGCCTCTGCCGTTTTCACCGGCCGCGGAATTTGCCGGCACGGTCGAAAGCGTCGGTTCTGACGTGAGTACGGTGAAGGCCGGCGATCGCGTCATCGGCTGTCTCACCCATGGCGCAGCACGTGAAAAAATTGCAGCGCCTGCCGGCAGGCTCATCAAGATACCGGACGCACTTGATTTTGACCGGGCAGCCGGCCTTTGCATCACCTATGGCACAACGCTTCACGCGTTGAAGAACCGCGCGAAATTGCGTGCTGGCGAAACTCTGGCCGTCCTTGGTGCCTCCGGCGGTGCGGGTCTCGCGGCAGTCGAACTCGGCAAGCTGATGAATGCCCGCGTCATCGCCTGCGCATCCTCGGACGAAAAACTGGCGTTCGCCAAAAAGCACGGCGCCGATGATACGATCAATTACGGGAAAGATGATCTGAAGGACGCGCTCCGCCGAGTTACGCACGGCCGGGGTGTCGATGTCATCTACGATCCGGTCGGCGGCCCTTATACCGAGGCTGCATTGCGTTCGATCGCATGGCAGGGCCGGTTTCTCGTGGTCGGCTTCGCCGCCGGCGACATTCCGAAACTGCCGCTCAATCTCGTGCTGCTCAAGGGCTGCGACGTGATCGGCGTATTCTGGGGCTCGTGGATGGACCGCGATCCGCAAGGCCATCGCGCGAACACCGAACAGTTGCTGGCCTGGTGCGTGGATGGAAAATTGTCATCGCACATTCATGCGATCTATCCGCTGGCGGATGCGCCGACAGCGCTCAAGGCCCTCGCGGCAAGGCAAGTGATGGGAAAAGTAATTTTGCGGCCGTGATTTATTGCCGCCTGCCCTACTAAAGGCCCGCCAGCGCGCGCTGCGCCGCGTCGCGATGCTCAGGACGAATGTGATCCGTCACCAGCTTGATGGCCGCGGCGAGAAAGGCCGCATCATCGGTGAAGCCCAGTACCGGCAGAAAGTCTGGAACGGCATCGATAGGCAGAACGAAATAGACTAGTGCGCCGACCAGCGTCGCCTTCACCGACGTGGGCGTTTTGCGGTCGAAGGCGCAATAATAGGCGGTCAGCAGCTCTTCGGCGAATGGAATCGACGCAGCAACGCCTTGTAGCTTGCGCCAGAATTGACGCCTCAACGCGTCATCGTTGCGCCCCTCGAATGCCGCCTCTGCCGATGAGTATGCCATGTTCAACTATGTGGTTGGCCGGCTAGGCGTCTGCAAGGCCACGGCTATCCGGCAATTTTATCCATGGCTTCGGCAAGCTTCACATCGCGGTCGGTCAGGCCGCCGGCATCGTGGGTGGAGAGGGTCACGTCCACCGTCTTGTAGACATTGAACCACTCCGGATGGTGGTCCATTTTTTCCGCCACCAACGCGGCGCGCGTCATGAAGCCGAAGGCCTGGTTGAAGTCCTTGAACACGAATTTCTTCGTGATGGCGTCGCGGCCGCTCGTCTCCGACCATCCCTTAAGTCCGGCCAGCGCTGATTTACGGGGATCTCCGGTAAGTTTGCTGCTCATGATCGAGCCTCGATTTGTTTTGCTGCGCTATCCGCCGGTTGTGGGCCTGCGGCGCGCCCTCGCATTACGGTACTCTCGATATTAACTCATTGAGGCAGATACCGACCATACGAGGCATTCATGTCCTGGTCCCTGAATATCGGCAGAGTGGCCGGCACCGTCGTCCGCGTCCACCTCACTTTCCTGCTGTTTCTCGCCTGGATCTTCGCGGCGAGCTACGCCTCGGGCGGCGCCGCCACCGCATGGGACAGCCTCACCTTCATGGTGCTCCTGTTCCTCTGCGTGCTGCTGCACGAGTTCGGGCACATTTTCACTGCCCGCGCCTTCGGCGTGCCCACGCCTTTCGTAACACTGCTGCCGATCGGCGGGGTGGCTCAGCTCGAACGCATCCCGGAAGAGCCGTGGGAGGAGTTCCTAATCGCGATCGCTGGGCCGTTGGTCAACGTCGTCATTGCAGCCGTGTTGGTCTATCTGTTTGGCGCCGAATTGCAGACCCGCGCAGCGGCAGCGGTGGACAACGTGGGAATCCCGCTCGTCGACCGCCTCGCGTCGGTGAATCTTTTTCTTGCTCTGTTCAACATGATCCCTGCCTTCCCTATGGACGGCGGCCGTGTGCTGCGGGCCTTGCTGGCGAGCCGGTTTGGCTACGTGCGCGCCACTGAGATCGCCGCTTCTATCGGGCAATTCGTCGCCTTCGCGCTCGGCTTCATCGGGCTGATGTCCAACCCGATCCTGATCTTCATCGCCATTTTCGTTTATCTCGCGGCGTCCTCGGAGGCGCATATGGTGGCGCTGCGCTCGGCTTCGCGCGGAGTGCCGGTGACCTACGCCATGATGACGCAGTTTGCGACGCTGTCGCCGCACGCCCATGTCGAGGAGGCAGTGCAGACATTGCTGCAAACGAGCCAAAGTGAATTTCCAGTGGTTGACGACCTCGGCAAGCCGGTCGGTGTGCTCGACCGCGCCGATTTGATTCGTGCCATCAAGACGCGCGGCGCAGATGCGCGCGTGTCCGATGCCATGACGGCCGAATTGCCGACCATCAGCCACCGCGTGACGCTGGAACAGGCATTCAAACTGCTGCAGCAGAAATCGGCATCGGCCGTCGGCATTACGGATGCGGCCGGCAAGCTGGCAGGACTCGTTACCAGCGAA
This sequence comes from Pseudolabrys sp., assembly GCA_036559505.1. GTDB lineage: Bacteria > Pseudomonadota > Alphaproteobacteria > Rhizobiales > Xanthobacteraceae > Pseudolabrys. The sequence continues at coordinate 3,045 of DATBTA010000254.1, forward strand.
ACCATTGCCGAAATGATGATGTTGCAGGAGGCGTTGCCCGGAGGCATCCGACTCGGGCCCTGGAGTCGCCCAGCGGGAGCTTAACCTCGTTTTTCGGCCATGCGCTGGAAGCGGTTGCATCCGAGCCGCGCGTGACTATATTGCGCCGCAAACGCGCCGCGTCGCGGGCCCCCACCGGGCCCGCGCTTTGATTTCTGGAACTTGAAATGGATCTTCGAAACGTCGCCATCATCGCGCACGTCGACCACGGCAAAACGACGCTGGTCGACCGGCTGTTGCAGCAATCGGGCGCGTTCCGCGAGAACCAGCGCGTGATCGAGCGTGCGATGGATTCCAACGATCTCGAGCGCGAACGCGGTATCACGATCTTGGCCAAGGCGGCCTCGGTGGTGTGGAAGGACACGCGCATCAATATCGTGGACACCCCCGGCCACGCCGATTTCGGCGGCGAAGTCGAACGGATTTTGAACATGGTCGACGGCGCGCTGGTGCTGGTCGACGCGGCCGAAGGTCCGCTGCCGCAGACCAAGTTTGTTGTCTCCAAAGCGCTGAAGATGGGCCTCAAGCCCATCGTCGTCATCAACAAGGTCGATCGCGCGGATGCCCGGCCCACACAGGTCCTCAACGAAGTCTTCGACCTGTTTGCCGCGCTCGATGCCACCGACGAACAACTCGATTTCCCGATCCTCTACGGTTCGGCCAAGCAGGGCTGGATGGCAACGAGCCTGGACGGATCACATGATGACGGCATGAAGCCGCTGTTCGACCTGGTGCTGCGCCACGTCAGGCCGCCGGTCGTGGAAAACGGCCCGTTCCGTCTGCTTGGCACCATCCTCGAAGCCAATCCTTACCTCGGCCGTATTGTCACTGGCCGCATCACGTCGGGCTCGGTCAAACCCAATCAGCAGATAAAAGTGCTCGATCACGACGGGAAGCTGATCGAGAGCGGCCGCATCACCAAGGTGCTCGCGTTCCGCGGACTCGAGCGCACCGCGGTGGAAGAGGCGTCGGCGGGAGACATCGTCGCAATCGCGGGACTGCCGAATGCGACCGTCGCGATGACGATCTGCGATCCATTGGTCGAAACGCCCCTTCCCGCCCAGCCAATCGACCCGCCGACACTGGCGATGATCTTCCGCGTCAACGATTCTCCGCTGGCTGGCACTGAAGGCGACAAGGTCACCGGCCGCATGATCCGTGATCGGCTGCTGCGCGAGGCAGAAGGCAATGTCGCACTGCGCGTGCGCGAATCCGATGAAAAGGATTCCATGGAAGTCGCGGGCCGCGGTGAATTGCAGCTCGGTATCCTTATTGAAACGATGCGGCGCGAAGGTTTCGAGCTTTCAGTATCGCGTCCGAAGGTATTGCTCCAGGAGGATCCCACTACCGGCGAAATGCTGGAGCCGATCGAGGAAGTTGTCATTGATCTCGACGAAGAACATTCCGGAATCGTCGTGCAGAAAATGGCGGAGCGCAAAGCCGACATGATGGAAATGAAGCCGTCGGGCGGCGGCCGCCTGCGTCTCGTCTTTCATGCGCCGACACGCGGTCTCATCGGCTATCAGGGCGAATTGCTCACTGACACGCGTGGCACGGCAATCATGAATCGCCTGTTCCATGCTTATGCGCCGTACAAAGGACCGATTCAGGGCCGCCGCAATGGCGTGCTGATTTCCAACGACAGGGGCGACGCCGTCGCGTACGCGCTGTGGAATCTTGAAGACCGTGGCCCGATGATGATCGAGCCAGGCTGGAAGGTTTACAACGGGATGATCGTGGGCGAGCACACGCGCGGCAACGATCTCATCGTCAACGTGCTCAAGGGCAAGAAGCTCACCAATATCCGCACGACGTCCAAGGACGAGGCCGTGCGGCTGACGCCGCCGATCCGTATGACGCTCGAAAAAGCGCTCGCCTATATCGAGGACGATGAGCTGGTTGAGGTGACACCGAAGTCGATCCGTCTGCGCAAGAAGCTGCTCGACGAGAACGACCGCAAGAAGGAAGAGCGGAAAAAGGAAGCCGAGACGGTCTGACGCGCGGCGCGCGCTGGAAGGTCATGTCGAATCACTAGGCCTTCCGATGCGCGGTTAACGGCGCCGCGCCATGGCGCCGAAGTGGAACCGGATGATTCGACGCTGCCGGTTTGATGCCTCAAACATCATTTTCCTCGACACACCCGGCATTTTGGCAGCTGTGACCAGTAATCCACACCGTTAACCCATCATTAACGATAGGGCTTGAAGGCCGGAAATTTCGTTGCTTCTATCGCGGCATGAGTACGACCCTCATAGAGATTCGCCGCGCGAAGTCTTCGGATGCGGTCGACGTCGCCGAGACGCACGACGAGGCTTGGCGCACGGCCTATCAGGGGATCATCCCGGGCAACGAGCTCGACAAGCTGATCAACCGGCGCGGACCGGACTGGTGGGATTCCGCGATTCGCAAAGGCAGCCGTATCACCATCCTGCAGTTTGGCGAGCGCGTGGCGGGCTACGCCAACTACGGACGCAATCGCGCGCGCAGCCTCTTCTACGACGGCGAGATTTACGAACTTTATCTACGCCCGGAATTCCAGGGGCTCGGGTTCGGCCGCCGCCTGTTCACCGCGGCTCGCAGGGATCTCAATCAGAGTGGCTTGAAAAGCCTGGTAGTGTGGGCGCTGTCCGATAACGAGCCGGCGATGGAATTCTATCGTGCCCTCGGCGGCCGCGCGGTTGCGCGTTCCTCGGAGCGCTTCGGCGCCAAGACGCTCGATAAAGTTGCCTACGCCTGGCAGGCGTAATCACACCTTCGGAGCCGGCAGACCGTTCTGCGCGCAGGCAGCGCGCAAGGTGTTCAGCAGCAGACACGCGATCGTCATCGGTCCAACACCACCAGGAACCGGGGTGACCGCGCCGGCAACTTGCATCGCTTCCGCATAGGCGACATCACCTACGATCCGTGGTTTGCCCCCATCGCCCGGCACGCGATTGATGCCGACATCGATGACAGTGGCCCCAGGCTTGATCCAGTCGCCGCGGACCATTTCGGCGCGGCCGATCGCAGCAACAAGCAGATCGGCGCCACGGCACACGGCCGGCAAATCATTGGTCTTCGAATGCGCGACCGTTACCGTCGCGTTCTCGGCTAGCAGCAACTGCGCGACCGGCTTGCCGACGATGTTGGATCGCCCGATCACCACGGCCGCAAGGCCGGCGAGCGATTCATGCACGGACTTTGCCAGCAACACACAGCCCATCGGCGTGCAAGGAACGAGCGCCGGCAGGCCGCTGGCCAGCCGACCGGCATTGAGCGGATGAAAGCCATCGACGTCTTTGGAAGGATCGATGGCCGCGATGACCCTCTGCGCATCTATCTGCTTCGGCAACGGCAGTTGGACGAGAATGCCGCTCACCTCTTCGTTCGCGTTGAGTTCCGAGATGAGTGTGATCAGATCCGGTTCGCTCGTGCTCGCCGATAATTTGTGGTCGAAGGCCTTCATGCCTGCCTCGGCCACGGCCTTGGACTTGGTACGGACATAGACCTCGCTCGCCGGATTATCGCCAACGAGCACGACGGCAATCCCGGGCACGATGCCGCGGTCGCGCCGCAGCCGGTGCACGGCATCCGCAATCCTGCCGCGCAGATCCGCGGCGATTGTCTTTCCGTCAATTATACGCGCACTCATGATCCGTTACCCTGCCGGACAAGCCTTAGCGCGGTGCGGCGATTTTCTCCAGCGCTGCGACTAGCGTTGGGCCATCGCCCGAAATGACCAGCCGCTTGATGCGTGCGGTGGCGCCCGCCACCAGGCTCACATCGCGCGGTGGAACGCCCACGGCCTTGGCAATCAGTTTTATCAGCGCCGCGTTGGCCTCGCCTTCGCTCGGCGCCGCTTGCACCCGTACTTTAAGGACGGCCCGTCCATCCGACAGGGTCTCGATGCCGTCAATTGCATCGCGCCCGCCCTTCGGCGTCAGGCGGACGGTAAGGGTCACGCCTCCGGGACTCGCTGACCAAGGCGTGCCCGCCATAGGTCAGAAGACATTCGGATAGACGTACCGGATGATGACGTTCTCGAGGAGCAGGATGATCAGAATTAGAATCACGGGCGATATATCGATGCCGCCAAGATTGGGCAGCAGTGCCCGTATCGGCCGTAAGAACGGCTCGGTAATGCGGTAAAGGAATTCCCCGATCATCGCCACAACTTGGTTGCGGGCATTCACCACATTGAAGGCAATCAGCCAGGACAGCACGGCCGCCGCGATCAGGAGCCAGATGTATATTTGCAGAACCAGAAGAATGATATCGAGAACCGCGCGCATGACCTTCCGCCTGTTCGCAACCCCGGTGCAAAGTAGCGGCTGGATTGCAGCCGAACAAGCCGAAGTCCATTGCCGACGCGATACCGGCGCATCCTTGACAGGCCATACCCCTGGCCCTAAATGGCGCCCACTCGCCGCATATTCCGAGCAACGTTGCATCGTTGCTGATTGGCGGGGCCGTAGCTCAGTTGGGAGAGCGCCTCGTTCGCAATGAGGAGGTCAGGGGTTCAAATCCCCTCGGCTCCACCATCCTAGGCAGTGTCAGCTAAGGGCCAATTGGAGCAGATCTTTGCTACTCCGCTGCCGCAGCCAACGCCGGTTGGCCGGCGTGGCCGCTGATGCGAATAGCATCATCACGCCGCTTGCGGGCAAGCGCGGCCTCTCCTCCGGTGGTTTCATGATAGAGCGAGAGGCGCTCGAACTCGTCCTGCTGCGGCGGCGCAATCGCGATGTCGGTATAGGTCCAGCGGTCGGGCGCGGCCAGCGCTTCATTCAGCACGGCCCTGAGCTGACGATAGACCCGAAGATAACCCCAGACCTTCTTCAGCGTCTCCCAGCCGTAGCGAGGATAAAATATCAGTGGGCTTTCGATCTTCTCTCCGAAACGGCGATCGCGGCGAAATTTGAGACGAAAGGCACCGCCTTCGAGAGGGTGCACTCCCTCAAACAGGATCATCAGGTAGAACCACAGTATGGTCGAAAGGGTCGTGCCGGGCCGCCCCAGCTTGCAGGCCGCGGAGCGGCGCAAGATCGTGCGCACGTGCTCAGGTGTATAGAAGGCGGACCAGGCCGCACGATAAGCGTCCTCCCATTCCGCATCGCTCATGGCGGAATGATGCGAAACGCGGTGATTGAGATCGTACTTGTTCATGTCTGGATCCATCCAGATGCCTTTCTGCAAAAGCACCTTGTGGTCCTCGGATCCGGGTAACGGAGTCAGAAAGAAAAATTCCAGAATATCGAGCGGCAGTTCGCGCTTGATGATCTCGATGTCGCGGGCGATCGATTCCTTCGTATCGGCAGGAAAACCGAGAATATAGCCGGCGTAGGTAATTGCGCCGTGATCGCGCCACTTCTGAATCATCTCGCGATACTCAGTGATCTTGTTTTGCCGCTTCTTGGCTGCAATGAGATTGTCGGGGTTGATGTTCTCAAGTCCGATGAAAACGCGACGCACGCCGGCCTGCGACGCTTTTTCGATGAAATTCGGAATTTTGTGGCAGAGCGTGTCGACCTGGATTGTAAAGCCAAGGCCGGGAAACTCGGTCTTGCGCAAATGAATGAGGCGGTCGAACAGCGGTTCCCAATCGCGATTACGCGCGAAATTGTCATCCGTTATGAAGAAGCGTTTGATGCCTTGCGCATGATTTTCGCGGACGATCTTTTCGAGATCGTCGGGCGTGCGAAACCGGCTCTTGCGGCCTTGCACGTTGATGATGGTGCAAAACGAGCACTGATAAGGGCAGCCTCGCCCGAGGTCGATGCTGGACAGAGATCCCGAGGTCCTCCGCACGTGCTTCAGCGGCAGAAATGGCGGCGGCTCGCCGGTCAGGGCCGGCAGCTTGTCCATATGATTGTAAAGGGGCTTGAGCTTTCCGTTCCACGCATCCTGCAGAACCTCATCAAGACGCCCCTCCTCGCATTCGCCAGCGAAGAATGAAATTCCCATCGCTTGGGCAGCGGCAATGTCAGCGGGCAGCTCGGGCAGCATTGCGATGCAGCCCGACACGTGGAAGCCACCGATACAAACCGGCAGGCCTGCGGCGAGGAACGGGCGGGCGAGGTCGACCGACCGTGGGAATTGGTTTGATTGCACGCCAACCAGACCGATCAATACACGGCCGCCTTGTTTGCGGATCATGCTGATGATGCGGTCGGGCCGCACCCGCCGGTTCGTTTCATCATAAGTGTGCAGCCGGATTTCAACGTTCGGCCCCAACACCTCGCGCCGGCGCGCGTCTTCAGCAAGTGCGTTCAGGCAGGCCAACGTGTTGGAAGGGATGGCAGAGCGAACCCATTGGATAGGGTAGCCGTCGTCGTCGTAATGCGACGGCTTGATCATCACAAAATGCAACAGCTTCGCTTGCGCGTCGCCCCGGGAAGCCCACATCTCTCTACCACCACGCTGTTGCCGCAACGTACCACACAAGAGCGGCCCTCAATCGCGCTTTTTTACAGATCGGGCAGCAGCAATTTGAAGCATTGCTAAGGCGAGCAAATTCAAGGAAAAACCGAAGCTGCCGTGAAGGCGGCCTAAGCTGACGGATCTTCGCCCGCATCCGCCCGAAAGTGGACCGTTGCTGCCTTCATAGGGATCGTGATTTCGCAGCGCAGACCTTGCGGTTGGAAGACAAGCCGCGTCTCGCCAGCGAGTTCAGCCGCAATGCTTCCTTCAATCAGCTTGGTCCCAAAACCGTGCTGCTCGGGCTGGACGACATTTGGCCCGCCGTGCTCGATCCACTCAATCTGCAGGCAGGACACGCCGTTTTCTGCGCGGACCGGGCGCCACTGAACTTCGACGCGCCCGGTGGGCACCGACAACGCGCCATATTTCGCGGCATTCGTTGTCAGCTCATGCACAGCCATCGCCAGGGTCAACACGGCACGCGGGCGCAAAATGACGTCCTCGCCACGAAGAACGACACGATCGGGAGTACTGCCGGCATAAGGTGCAAGGCTGCCGGATAAGAGCTCACGCAGATCTGCGCTTTCCCAATGATGAATGGTGAGCTGATCGTGGGCTTTTGACAGCGCGATCAGCCTGCCTTCGAAGCGCTCACGAAAAGCAGCTGGCGTAGTCGCAGCGCGTGCGGTCTGGGTCGCCAGCGATTGCACTGTTGCGAGGGTATTCTTCACGCGATGGTTAAGCTCATCCATCAGCAATCGCTGCCGCTGCTCCGCCGCCTTGCGCTCCGTAATGTCCTGAACGACGCGAACAACATAGAGCAGCCTTTCATTCGTATCGCGGACCGGCGACGAGCGCACCGAAATCCAGATCACCCGCCCATCACGCCGAATGAATCTCTTTTCGATCGAATAAAAATCGAGCTCGCCCGCAACCTGTTTACGGAATGCCTGGCGGTCCGGGTCGGCATCGTCAGGATGCGTATGAGTGAACAACATGTTTGCAAGCAGGTGCTCGCGGCTGAACCCGGTGATTGCGCAGATCGCCTCATTGACGCGAAGAAAGCGGCCATCAGGAGCAATTTCAGATATCCCGATTGCGGCATGCTCGTAGGTCGCGGCAAATCGCTGCTCCTGCTCGAGCGCTTGCAATCGTGACCGCTCGAGTGCGTTATCCATTCGTTTGCGTTCGGTAATGTCGAGAAAGCAGTTCACCGCGCCGACGACGTTGCCTTTTGCATCGCGCAACGGGTCAATGTTTACGGACACGATGAGACTCGATCCGTCGGGACGCTCGACGATCCGCTCCACGTCACGGACCGACTTGCCGGTTGCCAGCACCTCGGAGACCATGGACCGCCGGACCGGCGATCCATCGAGCTCAAAAAAAAGAGAGCCCTGGTTGAATTCTTCGTGCGTCTGCCCGGGCTGTGGTGCGCGGCCCCAAACGGCCACCGCGTGACGATTGTATTGAAGGATGGTGCCCCGCGCGTCACAGATAAACGTCGCGATTGGCAGAAGATCGAGAAGACCGTCAGACACGCGCAGCATGGAACTCAGCGCCGATTGGATCGGCCGCTCGGTGACAGGGGTGGAGCTTCCCGAATCCACCATCCGCACGCCTCCGCGTGGACGTATTGCCCTGACCCCGTCGCAACGATCAGTGCGAATACTGTTTTGTCAATGGCCGGATTTGGGGCGTTCCAAAAAATTCGGTCAGAGCGTGATTTTATTGCTGGCCCGATTTGCCGACACGAGGCCCCATCCAGTGATTGATGAAGACGGCAAGCCAGTTGCGAGAAGCGTGATCGTGGACCGCACGATCGGCAATATGTTCGTGACGCTGCTTCGCACCGGGCAATTCCATGCGATGCGCACCACGAACGAGCCAACGATACATCATGGCGTGCGTCACTTCAGGATGGAATTGCAGCGCATAACCGGTGCCTAGCCGGAAAGCCTGGACCGAAAAAGCGTCGCCTTCCGCCAGGAGCTCACTGCCGGACGGTAAATCGAAACCTTCACGGTGCCATTGATAGACGTGGTCCGGCCACTCGTCACAGATTTTCCGCCCGGCATCGGTCGGCCGGATCGGATAGTAGCCGACTTCGGCATGGCCCTGCGGGTGCGGGTAGACGCGCGCGCCGAGGTGACGGGCCATCATCTGCGCACCGAGGCAGATTCCGAGATAGGGCTTCTTGTCACGCAACGGCACACCGATCCAGTCGATCTCCCGATGCACGAACTCCTCGTTGTCGTTGGCGCTTTGCGGACCGCCAAAGATTACGGCACCGGCGTGATCTCCCATCGTTTCCGGTAGCGGATCGCCAAAGCGAGGGCGTCTGATGTCGAGCGGATAGCCAAGCTTCGCCAGCGTCTGGCCGACGCGGCCGGGCGACGAATGTTCCTGATGCAGGATGAGGAGTATGGGCTGCTTCGACATGGCGATTCGGCGCGCAATCGTGCGCCGGCCATTTACTAGCCCCTATCGGGCCATTTGCAAACATCACCGAGTGGGAGGCCGCTATGTTCCTTGCGCCGATCTGCGACGGGTTTGCCGGGAATCGACAACTTTGAGAAGCAGGCGCCGCGGGACAAACCGGAGCAGCACGGTGACCAGGTTGTTAATGAAACCCGGCACAATGGTCCGGCGCCCCTCCATCAAACCGCGATAGCCCGCTTCCGCGACGTAGTCCGCGGATTTGGTCAGCAGGCTTGGAGCCATGCTGCGATCGCTGATGCCGGCACGCGCAGCAAACTCGGTCGGTACCGGGCCCGGGCACAGAACAGTGACCTTGATCCCGCGCGGCGCAAGCTCACTGTGCAGCGCTTCCGTAAAGGACAGCACATACGCTTTGGTGGCGTAGTACACGGCCATGCCCGGTCCCGGCAGGAACCCGGCCATCGAACCGACATTGAGAAGCCCGCCGCGATGGCGGGCAAGACTGTCGACAAAGGCAATCGACAGTTCGGTCAATGCACGCACGTTGAGATCGATCATTTGTAGTTGCTCGCCGCGGTCGCGCGCCGTCGCCAAGCCGACCAATCCAAAACCTGCATTGTTGACGACGAATTGTGGCTCGGCCCCCTGCGACGCCAGCGCGTCACCGATCTGCTGCGCGGCGTATGGCGCCGACAGGTCGCACGCAATAACGATCGGTCGCCGTGCGCCGGTCGTCGCAATCTCGTCGGCAAGTTCCTGCAACCTGTCTTCGCGCCGGGCAACCAGCGCCAGCTCGTGGCCGTGCCGTGAGAACACGCGAGCGAGTGCCACGCCGATCCCGGCCGAGGCTCCGGTTATAACGGTGATTGGCCTCAGACTGCTCATTTTATGCGATCCATGCAATCGGCCGCCCGGCTGACGCCGGACGGCCGATCATAGCTTAAAGCGTGACGTTCTCAGGCGAGCTTGGGATCCAGGCCCTCCAGAGAGCGCTTGGCGGGCTCGACGCCCCAGAAAAACACGGCGATTATTTGGATGACGACCAGCCCGATCATC
>DATBTA010000255.1:0-9587 GCA_036559505.1 Pseudolabrys sp.
CCGCGTTCAACACGTTGTGGTGGATCCGATGCGCATCGCTGCATTGGTGGTGGTCGCTGCGAGCCTGTTCGTTGCAGGCTGCGCAGGATATTCGCCCGAGTGCGTCACCGGCACCGGCACTAAGGATTGCGCGACGGGCACGTTGGGCCATCAGCAGATGACGCAGGAGCGGGAGGGCGATGAAACGGTCGCGTCGATCGACGACGCGCGCTGCCGCGCCCACGCGGCGCCCGGTTCAAGCGACTATCTCGCGTGCCGGCAGCGTGCGGCGAAATCGCGGGGCGCAGGCCAATAGCCGAGTCGCTATCGCCTACCAACATTGTCAAAAACGCCGTCTGGTCCGGGGGTCTCTCCTGCGGCACAACGCCGCTCGCCGAATTCGGCGCAAGGAGAAAGCGATGGAAGCCTCGAAATTCCTGGCGGCGCAGGAGCCTCTCAAGGAACGCTACCGGAGGGATGCCAAAGCAGCGCTCCTGACTTTGAAGGCGAAAGGCAGGACCGACGACTCGACCGTGACCTGCAAGGTCGAAACCGGGCACGGCCTCGCCGTCGCGGGCATCCATCCGAAATGCGGCGGATCGGGCCTCGAACTATGTTCGGGCGACCTGCTGCTTGAAGCGCTCATCGCGTGTGCAGGGGTTTCGTTAAAAGCGGCCGCAAGCGTGCTCGACGTTCCGGTCAAATCGGCGACCATTTCGGCCGAAGGCGATGTCGATCTTCGTGGCACCCTTGGCGTCACGGACGGTGTGCCCGTCGGATTCAAGGAGATCCGCCTGCATTTCGATGTCGAGACGGACGCCCCGCAAAGCGACCTGGCTCAACTGCTTGAAATGACCGAACGTTATTGCGTGATTTTTCAGACGATCCAGAACAGCCCGAACACAAAGGCCCGAATGAGCGTGGTTCGCAACTGACCGGTGACAGCGCACCGTTCGCGTCAGATTTTGTCTTCCTGCGCGCTTTTCTCGCTCTTCAGGCGAAACAGAACGTATCCATATCTGAAGCTCCGGCTGTCATCGCCAGTAGCCTCGATCCTGAATTCGCCGACGGTCTGAAAGGCCCGCAAGCCCTGCCCGCGCATGATCGTTGTCTGGCTTCCGTCTTTCGACTTCCAGTAGATCTTCGCCTCGGTGTTCGACTCCAGGATCGTGAACAGCACCGTGTGCCGCGCGCCGTCATCGATGATTGTCTTCGGCGGAGAGCCGCCCTTTTGCGTGCCGGAGCCGAGCGATTCGAATTCTTCGATCTGGCCGAAATCGAAAACCTGCGCGTGCACTCCGGATTGAAGGCCCGCATAAATCAGCGCCAGCAGTGCCGCGACGTATATCGAAACTTGACGTTTCATGGACACCACCTCACCGCTCAATGAACCGCCCGCGGGCCAACGCCGCCATGACGCCGACCAGGAGTGCCTTCAATGAACGAGATCTCATGGACACACGCTAACATGTCCAAAAAGCCTAGGGCCCAAACGGGACGCCTTTAAGGCCATATACGCAAAGAGTAACCGGACATATGCAACCAGCAAAGAAATAGGGCCGCCTCGATGGCGGCCCTATTCTCTCTGTCCGGACACGGGGCAAGCGATCCCGGTTCCCGGGACTTTTAGTTTACGCTTGAACTGCCGCTGGGAGGATTTTCGGCATAGGAACCACGCGGGTTGACGATCACGTAGCCCCTGATTGACCGGACGTGCTCGCGAGTCGCTCCGCCGCCGGAATTGCCGTCGTGAACGAGCCAGTCGTTGCCCCCCACGTGGCTCATGAGAACCATGACATGGCCGCTGCGCGCAGCCGCCATTCCGGGCGCCGGTGACGTACGGGGGAATTTCCGGATCCAGTTCGAGGCCAGATTGAGGTCAGGCCGAATTTTTCCGAACACATAGAGCGAGGCCTCGCAGCCGCAGAAGGCATGCGGGCAACCTTGCGGCCTGCGGCTCACCACCGCACCGCCATTGGCATCGACCACGGCACTTGCCTCGGCCCGCGCAGCCCGTGCCTGACTTGCCTGATCGGAGCAGCCCCGCATGTCGCAGACAATCGCCTGGCGCTGCTGTCTGTGGCGGGGCGTTGCGTTGGCGCTCGCCGCGAACGCAATCGAAAGCGCAATTGAAAGAAGCGCTGCAATCAACATCGTCTCTTTTTTCAACACAGGTCCTCCATCCATCAAAAGCGGTCCGGCCGTGTGAACGGTTTTTCCGCTTTGCCTTTCATGTGAAGGATGAACCCGTAGCCGTTTGCGCCTGCGACGGCTACCGAATCCGTCTGGTAAGCTGACCAGGTAAGGTAAATGTGAAAAGGAAGCGGTCTGGAGCGACCGTTTCTTTGGTAAATTGGCTAGCCGCGACGATCTCGAAGCAATTTTAGTTCTTCAGCACGGCATTTTTCTTCATTAACTTTTGCCGTGCAGACAGGGTTAAGTGCGCGCATCTTGCCGCCCGAATGAATGCCAATGAGGCCGCCATAGCCGCGACCTTACGTTGGTTGTCTTCACCGTTTTCCAGAGTCGTCTAGGCATTCTGCCGGTCGTTATCGATCGGGATCACCTGCCCCGAGATTGCCTTCGCAGCGTCGGATGCGAGGAACACCGCCAATTGTGCGATATCCTTCGGATCGACCATGGCCTTGATCGAGGCCGCGGCCAAAGCATCGGCCTTCACCTCCTCCAAGGAGCGCCCGCTGATCTGCGCGCGCCCCTGGAAAACGCGCACGATACGGTCACCCTCCACTGCGCCGGGCGCGATCGCGTTGGCTCGGATGCCCCATTCGCCGAGCTCCATTGCCAGCGTCTTGGTCAGGCCGATGACACCCCATTTCGTCGCCGCATAGGGGCTGCGATTGGGAAAGCCGTAGCGGCCTGCAATCGACGACATGTTGATGATGCAGCCCGCCTTCGATTTCTTCAGATGCGGGATGGCAAGCCGCGAGACGTCGAACATGGCCGTGAGGTTGACCGCGACGACCTTGTCCCAATCGTCTGGCGGGTAATCGACGATCGGCAGCGTCAGGCCGGCGATGCCGGCATTGTTGATGAGCACGTCAAGCCCGCCGAGCACCCCCACGGCCTCCGGCACCATCCGCTCGATCTCCGCGCGGCTCGCCATATCGTAGCGCCGCGCGGTTATGCCGGGGATTACCTTGGCAATTGCGGCAAGGGCCTTCTCGTCGATGTCGCAGACGAAGACTTTGGCGCCGTTCGCTGCAAAGGCGCGAGCAAACTCACGGCCGATGCCGGCGGCCCCGGCCGTTATCAGGACGCGTTGCGACATGATTCGGGGCAATCAGACCATACCGGTCACCACGGGACAACGGCCCGCCTGCGGCTCACCGGTACCGCGTTCACCCTTGAAAGGCCCGAATCGGCTAAGCTCCGGCCGTTGATTCGGTATCCGTCACTGTACGCTCGGGCGGCTTGGCCCAGGAGCGGGTTTGCATTGGAGTGAGATGCCCTGGTTCGAGTGAATTGAGGTGCAGTGCCGTGCGTTGGCAACACCATCGAGGGAGCTCTACGCCATGGCGAAGAAACGAAAGGCGGCGGCAAACAAACGGGCAAGTCGCAGGCGCCCCGCACGTCGGCGCGCGAGCGCGGATCAGACCGTCAACACACTGGTCGTCCTGGTGGTGATCGTGATCGTGCTTGGCGGCCTCTACCTCTACGCACAGAACAAGAAGCAGGCGGCGCTACTACAAAGCCTTTCGCCAGCGATCGCAGCTATCGTAGCGCCGTTCAAGGCGGCGCTAGCACCTCAGGCTGTTGCGATTACGCCGGCAGCCCAGTCCGCCGCGCTGGTACAGCAGTCGTCACAACCGCCCGAGCCTGCGGCCGGACCCGACGGACGGCAGCCGGTCGCCCTGATCGAAGCAAAATAAGCCGGGCCTAAACGCCGCCGCTTTCACTCAGCTGCGCGATGCGCTTGCGCAGGGCTGCTTTTTCAGCTTCGCCGTTGCGCAGCCGCTTCGCCCATTCGAGCGGCACCGGCACATCCTGGTTGTGTTCACTCAGGAATGCGACACCCGCCTCATTGGGGGCCCGCCATATCATGCGGGCCCGGAATGAGTGCTCCTTGCGCGCGATCTTCAGATCGAACTGATCCGGCACGGTGGCGGTGTTGCTGAACGTGACTTTGGCGCCTCCGGTCGACAGATTGCGCACCTGGCAATCCATCGTCGATGCACGATTGTTGAACGCGATCACGCCGCCAAGCAGCGTGCGCGAGCGGGCGGCTTTCCGTTTTTCAACCATCGACCTGCTCCGGACGAATTTCGCGAGAACGATATCAAGGGGCCCACGCGCAACAAATCCGCCGAGCGCACGAAATGCGCGTTAGCGTTAAATGCAATGGTTACCAGGGCTCAGTTCTGGCAGCGCGTGACCGAGATGATCCGCTCGCCGCCGTCTTCGGACCGGACCGTCATCGGCTGCTGGATACGCTGGCATGGCCGGGCCGTTTCGACCGCGACCGCGACCGGCACAGCAACCGTTTCGGTAACAGCAGGCTGTGTCGCGTACACACCGCCGTAGCCGGCGTACCACCACCTGTTGTTCTGCCACCAAATCTGGCCGTTATTCATCGCGTACCACCAGTTGTTATTATTGTTCTTCCACCACTGGCCTTTGTTGTTCATCGCGTGGTGACCGTGGCCGCTAAATTTAAAACCGGGTCCGCCCTTCCCGCCGCCAGGCCCGGACACGGCAGTGCCAGGCTGGGCGAGAAACAGAACCGTTACAGCAGCCACCGCAAATGGGGTCCTTTTCATAAAATTATCATTCAATAATCCGCATCCCGGTTCAAGGCATGGGCACAAAAAACCTCCCTGCCGCCCTCGGCAGGGCCCATCTCGCCGTCGAATGGTGAAAACAGCCCTATTCCGCCGGACTTAAAGCGAGGATAGCTGACCAAAGTTGTGGGCCTAGCGCGCGTCCTCGGCCACTTGGATGACGCAAAGCGCCAAAAAATACGCCAAACGTCTGAAAATGGCGGGCCGAAATCACGCGATAAGAAACAGCATCGTTGCAGCGGCACTTGCGGCGTTGAGCGTGTGGCCGTCGCAAGCCGAGACAATCGACATCATCGACGATCGTGGCGGCAGCGGCATCAACTACGTTGCGCGCTGGGCCCAGTATCGCCGAGATGGGGTTCATGTACGAATTGCTGGCCCATGTGAATCCGAGTGCACGATGGTCATCGGTCATCTCAACCGCGAACACATATGTGTCACGCCGGAGGGCAGTTTTGGTTTCCGCCTCGCCGATCTGCCCCGCGGGACAGCGACGATCTGGCGATCTTACCCGACCGACATCAAGGTCTGGCTCAGCCGGCACGGCGGCCTGACACATGAGCTCATCTGGCTGCGGGCTCCGGAAGTCTACCGCTTCTTCCGCCGATGCGAAGAATGGCGCTACTCTTCCTTCTCGGTCGTAAAATAGAGCGGAAAGCCCTTCGCGCGGCCCATCTCGGTCGCTTCCTTCGCCTTTGTTTCCGCCACGTCGCGCGTGTAGACCGCGATCACACAGGCACCCTTCTGGTGCGCCGTCATCATGACCTTGTAGGCGTGGCTTTCGTTCATCCGGAAGACCGCCTTAAGGACCAAGACGACGAATTCACGCGGTGTAAAGTCGTCGTTGAGCAGGATGACCTTCCACAGCGGTGGCCGCTGCGTCTTTGTTTTTACTTTGGTCCGCGGTTTCTCGAGGGTCTTCTGGCTCACGTCGAATCCTCTTGAGCCGGCATCCCGTCACAGGTCCGTTATCTTGCCCTCAACCCGGAGCGCATTCCACTGCTTCCGTTTCTGTTGGAAAATTCAACGAGATACGTTGCGGGGGCGATGGTTGTCCCTTTCTTGAGCATGTAACCTGACCGCGGCGAAAGCACCGGGTTCCATCTGCAGGAGGGTCGAATGCTTTATCTGGCCGCCAAAGCCGCTTTGTCCGGTCTCATCATTGCTGTCGTCTCGGAAGTCGCGCGCCGTTCGCCGACACTTGGTGCCCTGATCGTATCGCTGCCGTTGGTCTCGATCCTTGGCATTTTATGGCTGTGGCATGATACCAGCGACGCTGAACGCATCGCAGCGCACGCGGAATCGACGTTCTGGTATGTCCTTCCAACGCTTCCGATGTTTCTTGTGATGCCAACAATGCTGCGGCACGGAATCGGTTTTTGGCCAACGCTTGCAGTGTGCTGCGTGCTCACCTTCGCGCTTTATCTCGCGACGATCTGGACGCTGGGAAAATTTGGCATCACGCTTTGATGCAGCGCAGTAAATTTGAAATTGCCGGCAGCTTGCAAATTTTGACTCGAGCTTGATCGTTCTGCCGCAAAAATTTCATGAGCCGCGTGCAAGGTACGTCAACGCTCCTGCTTCATTCGTGCAGCTATTGCACTACCGTCGAAAATGCAAACAGCGTGGGGTACGGGGCCACGTAAAAGAATTGGTCGGGAGGAAGGCCCATGGAAGTGTCCCGCGATATCGCAAAGTTTGCGCGCTCGCGACCGGTGATTGAATGCGCCCAGTGCGGTGAGCGCATCTACATTCCCGAATGGTCCGAATGTCTTGACGAGAGCCGCGTGCGCCATCTGTGGCAATGCGACACGTGCGGCACGTCGTTCGAGACCACGGTACGCATAGCTGCGGCGTAAATTGCGCCGATCGGTCAGCTTTTTTCACGGAATTTTGCGCAGCAGACTGAATGCCGGCACGCTATAGTGCCGCCATGATCGACCGCCGACATTTCATTGCGCTTGCCGCCATTCCACTCGCGGGGCTCGGTGCTCACACCTCCCAGGCGACCGGCATGAGCCGCGTGACGGCCTACGCCTTCACGTTCAAGGGCCTGGATGGCGACGATATCCTGCTCTCGTCCTATGCGGGCCACCCGTTGCTGGTGGTCAATACGGCCTCCCAATGCGGCTACACCCCGCAATATGCGGGCCTCCAGCAAATCTGGACGCGCTACCGCGACCGCGGGTTGATCATACTGGGCGTGCCCTCGAACGACTTCGGCGGGCAGGAGCCGGGCGGCAAAAGCGAGATCCACGCGACCGCACAGGGGACGTACCACGTCACATTCCCACTAACCGAAAAGGTCGCGGTGAAGGGCAAGGACGCCCATCCGTTCTTCAGATGGGCGGCAGCCGACCGACCCCTCGAAGCGCCGCGCTGGAATTTTCACAAATATCTCATCGGGCGCGATGGCCAACTCAAGGCCGCTTTCCCCTCGGCGGTCGAGCCGGCCGATCCGCGCGTGATCACAGCCATCGAAAGAGAACTGGCGGGCGCATAGCCCGGACGAATCACTGGATCGTCAGGCTGCCTTTCACGCGTAAGCGAAGATCTCTTGTCACAATTTTGAAAAATTCGATTGACGAATCGGCGTACGCATGACGGATTGTCAAAACGACATTCGGTCACGTGGGTCGGCAGGAATCAACATGCCGATCCGTAACGAGGTTCCTCCCGCGTGGCGTTTCAACTGGGCGGCCGCAAGGCCGCCCCTTTTCATGTCGGCGAGCCTGCTGCGAACTGCCTATGCAGACGCGGCCATGTGTCCGGCGGCCATTGTGCCGCCGAACTCGAGCCCGGCCGGCTGTAAGGGGTCGAGAGCTTCAACGAGCTGCAGGAACGAGCTTCCAGGCAAAGGCGGTGCGAAGACGTAACCTTGGGCCGCACGCACGCCAAGCGTACGCAAATGCATGACCTGCTCGAAATTCTCGACGCCCTCCGCAACCACATCCATGCGCATGTTGCGTGCGAGATCGACAAGCGTCTCGACAATGGTCGTCGAATTGCGATCAGTACCGATGGCATCGACGAACATCTTGTCAATCTTGATGATGTCGACACCGAGCTTCAACATGTAGGAAAGGCCGCTGTGGCCGGTGCCTACGTCGTCGATTGCAATGCGAACGCCAAGACCTTGCAGGGCCGCAATGGTCTGTCGGGTTTCGGTGAAATTCTCGATCGGATCACGCTCGGTGACTTCGAGCACGACCTGCGAGAATTTTATCGGCGAGCTCACAAAGATATCCCGTACATCCTTGACGATTGACGGCTCGCTGAAAAGCTTGCCTGCAAAGTTGAACGAAATTCTCAGGTCCGGCCGGCGCCCGAGCGCGGGGCCGACTTCGATACATACCTTGCGCATCAGGCTACGGGTCAGATCGTCGATGAGGTCGCTCGATTCCATCAGCGGAATGAATGAACCCGGCAGGACAAGCGTGCCGTCCGGCTTGCGCCATCGAACCAGTACTTCCGCGCCGCGCAGTTGACCCGAGCGGATGTCGACGATGGGCTGGTAGTACGGGATGAATTCGCCCGCTTTGAGCGCACGCTCGATTTCGGCCACCGGGTTACGGGGCGCGCGGCGCGGGATCAGCACCACAAATCCGGTGACAGTCATCATAATGATGCCGGCCGCAAACAGACCGAACCGTTTGAGGTCGGCGTGCTCTGCCTCGATCCGCGCTTTTGGACTGAGGACTTCGACATCAAAACCGAATTTGTTCGACCTTATGTCGGCACTGAAATTTGCGCTCTCGCTGTCGGCTGACCGGGCACCAACCTCCCCGATCGTAGCGCCCTGCGCGGTCACGATACGCGCGTAGCCGCTGAAAGGCCCACCACCCGTCGACACCTGCGGTAAAAACAACACCGTCGGCACCAGCGCACTGATGCTGTTGTGAGCGGAGCCGACATCACGGCGCAAGCGTACCATTCGCTCGCCGCCCGGCAGCGATATTATGTCAAGGCGATACTCGCCCGCACCGACCAACGGCTCGGATGAGACCACCTCCCGCTCGCCAGGAGGCAGGCTGAGATGATTGCAAAGCGTCTTGCCGTCGGGACCGATGACGGCGATTTCCTTGACGGGGATCGTACTGAAGGCGGCACGGCGCATCGCCTCCATATCTTGCTGATCGCAGGAGCTGACGCCCGCCAAAGCCAGGGTGTCGAGCGTTCCGACCGCATCCCGGACGCGCGCCTCGGCAAGCGCTATAGCGCGCCTGGCAGCCGTACCCACCTCCGACTGACCCTGCCGTTCTATGAGATTGTCGAGCCAGAGATTAAAGGCGATGAACGGGCCACCGGCGAGCACAGCGCCGACGACGATCGCAAATAAATTCCGGCGCGTAACCCCGCGCGCAAAAAACCCCATCCAGCCTCCAGCCAGGGGCCCCATCCTGGTGCCTCGCCAGTCAGCCATGCCGCCGTAAAGACAACCTTAAGCTTAAGGGCGCGTAACCCCAGCTAATGCGCGAAAAAGCACTGCCCACGCCGCCATGGTTAGTAATGGGTTAAAATCATAAGACCCGGTCAGGTAGGATCGGCTTCGATCGAACAGCGGAGAATCTGAGATGACACGGCGTCTCAAGTGGATGGTGGCACTGGCCGCTTTAGCGACCGGGCCTTTTTCCGCGCAGGCACAGCAGCGGATCGAAATTTTCGACGCGCATTTGCATTACAACCAGGAGCCCAAGCCTTTTTACTCACTCGACCAGGTGCACGACGTGTTCCGCCGCAACGGCATCACCGGCATCATCGCGACCAGCCGACCCAACAAAGGCACACATGAGCTGGTGGACGCAAAGT
>DATBTA010000256.1:0-3377 GCA_036559505.1 Pseudolabrys sp.
CCGGTTTGCCAAGCGCGGCATTCCCTTCATCATCGCGCAGGAGCACGCCCCGGGCGACCTGGTCAAATTTTACGGTGTCCGGGGCGAAATGCGTCCGGTGGCTGCCAATTGGTTCGAATGGTTCTATCATCGTGACAAGGGGATGCTGGGCCATTCCTTCGAGGTCGCGCGCCTGCGCGACGCGGCGTTCGGAGCTGCGGCCGCGCTGGGATTGGAAGTTTTTGGCGGCGATGCCGTCATCCAGGAAGACGGCAAACCGATGATCATCGACATCAATGCCTGGCCGAGCTATGCCCGCTACCGCGAGCAAGCCGCCCAGGCCATCGCAAATCACCTGGCGGAGCGTTTCGAGCGGCGCGTGCGTATCGTATCCCGGCAAGGAGTTGAGTCATGAAAGGTGCTCCGTCCCGTCACGTGGCGCCGGCGCAAAAAGACGGCACCGAACGGCGCACCGTGCCGGGTCCCAGATCGAAAGCAATTTTCGATCGCGAGGCCGAAGTGATGGCGCCGGGCCTGCAATCGATCGCCCTTTATTCGCAAATCGCGGTTGATCGCGCACAGGGTTGCACGATTTATGACGTCGATGGGAACGAGTACCTCGACTTTATTGCCGGCATTGCGGTGGGCAGCATCGGGCATTGCCATCCCCACTATGTGAAACGCATCAGCGAGCAGCTCACGCGCTCCACGTTCGGCAGCTTCACGACCGAAACGCGCGCCCGCTTCCTCGAGCTTGTCAGTGACCTGCTCCCGGAAGGCATCACGCACATCCAGCTTTTTTCCGGCGGTGCAGAGGCCGTCGAGGCGGCCTTTCGTCTTGCCAAGTCGGTCACCAAGAAATTCGAGTTCGTCGGTTTCTGGGGCGGCTATCACGGCAAGACAGCAGGCGTGATCGGTCTGCTCGGCGGCGGCTACCGCAACCATCAGGGTCCGTTTCCGCCCGGAATGCATCTGTCGCCTTATGCGAACTGCTATCGTTGCCCCTGGAAGCTTGAGTATCCGTCCTGCGGTCTGGCCTGCGCCGATCATCTGCGCAACGTCATCAAGAACGAGACGCAGGACGAAGTTGCGGCAATCATCATGGAGCCGATGCAGGGCACGGCGGGCAACGTCATTCCGCCCGATGATTTCGTTCATGCCGTGCGGGAGATCGCGGACGAATTCGACGCGTTACTCATCGCCGATGAGGTGCTGACCGGATTCGGGCGCTCGGGGACGATGTGGGCGTCCGACCAATTCAACCTCAAGCCCGATATCATGACGATCGGCAAGGGGATGGGTGGCGGTTTCCCGCTCAGCGGGGTGGCGTCGTCGTACGAGCTTATGTCGGCCAAACCGTTCGGGGAGCCGAGCGGCAGCTCGTCCAGCTACGGCGGAAATCCGCTGGGGGCCGCCGCCGGTCTCGGCGCCGTCGAGGCAATCATCAATGAGCGACTCGTCGAAAATTCCGCTCGCGTCGGCAAGGTGATGCTCGACGCGCTGAAGAAGCTGCAGGAGAAATATCGATTCATCGGCGACGTGCGCGGGCGCGGCCTGATGATCGGCGTCGAGATGGTGGCCGATCGCAAGACCAAAGAGCCTCTCGACAAGGCCATCACGCTCGCGCTTTTCCATGAGGCCTTGGCGCGCGGCCTCGTCACGATGTCGTACTCGCACGTCATCCGCATCAATCCGCCACTGGTGATTACCGAGGATGAGGCGCTGCGCGGCGTCGACATTCTCGACCAGTCGTTCGGTGCCATCGCGCGTCAATTCGGGCTGGACTGAGGCCGCGGCGCGTGTTGCGTGGCGCTTTTATCGGCTTCGGGAACGTCGCGGCAAAAGGGCACCTGCCGGGCTGGCAATCCGTAAAGGACGTCCGGATCGTCGCCGCGGCCGATGCCGTTGCGGCGCAGGGCAGGGCCTTTCTGGAGGCTTGCCCTGGCGGACAATGGCACAAGACCGTCGACGAGCTGCTGTCCGACAAGGCGCTTGATTTCGTCGATATCTGCACTCCGCCAAGCAGCCATGCGGCACTCATCAAGCGTGCGCTGGACGCGCGCCTCCACGTCCTTTGCGAAAAGCCCCTGGCCACGCGGATCGAGGATGCGCAAGCCATAACGGCGGCCGCGGCGGGTAGCGGCCGCGTCGTTCATACTGTGCACAACTGGCTCAAGGCGCCGATTTGCGACCGGATTTCGGCGCTCGTCGATGAAGGCGCGGTCGGCACCGTGCGGACGGTTCGCTGGCAGACGTTGCGCACGGAGCCGGCAGTCACCGTCACGTCCGATGGGACCAATTGGCGCGCCGATCCGGCCGTCGCCGGTGGTGGAATACTGTTCGATCATGGATGGCACGCGCTTTATTGCGTCGTGCGCTGGCTCGGCGTTCCCCGCGCTGTCAGCGCGCTGCTCGAGAAGCGCCGCTTTCGCGAATGGCCGATCGAAGATACTGCGACCGTTACGCTCGACCGGGAAAACGGCAGCGCTCAGATCTATTTGACCTGGTCAGCGGAGGAGCGCGCCAACCACATCGCGGTCGAGGGCGATCGCGGCCGTATCGAAGTTGCCGACGACGTGGTGGTTCTCAAATCGAACAAGGACGAGCAGCGATGGTCATGCCCGCCGCCTCTGTCCCAGGGATCGCATCACCGCGACTGGTTCGTGGGGGTGGCGGAGGACTTTCAGCGCGCCGCAGTGGGCGGCGGCAAGGGCAACCTGGATGAAGCGTTGCTGTGCGCGCAGTTGATCGATCTTGCCCAGAGGTCGAGTGCGGCGGGCGGCGCCCGGATGCCGCTCGACGGCTAGCTGCCGGCTACGCCGTTTGGAAGCGTTCGCGCACCGCAAGGAACAGCAGGAGCAAAAAGAATATCGGTGCGCCTGCCGCGGCCAGCACCAGAAACCAGTTCGACTTGCCGAACAGGGCAAGAAAGAGCACGAGGTAAATAAAATCCCGGCGCGAAGCGGCGTCCAGCATGCGGGCGAGGGTCTGGCCGGGCATGGTCGCGACCGACGTGAACAGCGGGCCGCTGTCTTTTTTTGTGTGCATCACGCGCCAATAGACGAACCAGGCTGAACCCAGGTTGCCGAGCGCTGCCGCGACGCCAAGCAATAATGGCCATGCCGCTCCGATCGACAGGCTCCAGCCGATGGCCATGCACGCGAAGACGGCAATGTGAACGACGTTGTCGCCCCAGTAATCGATGATCCCGCCAAAACGCGATTCCTGAAATCTCAATCTGGCCAACTCTCCGTCGCATCCGTCCAGGATCGAGTGTGCCAGGAAAAGAAGCGCGCCGATCGTCTGCCAGAGCCAGTGCGCGGACAGAAAAAAGAGTGCGCCGCACAGGCCGATGCCGACCGAGAGCAAGGTGACCTGATTTGGTGTGATCCCGGTAG
>DATBTA010000257.1:0-9833 GCA_036559505.1 Pseudolabrys sp.
GGAAGCCCGCGTCGCAGTACGTGACTACGGTCCTGGCATTGCCCCGGAGCACCTTCCACGCCTGACCGAACGCTTTTATCGCGTGGATGTCACCGACAGCCGCGCGCAGGGCGGAACCGGGTTGGGTCTTGCGCTGGTCAAGCACGTGCTCAACCGGCACGGCGGGCGTCTGACGATCGAAAGCACGCCGGGGGAAGGCGCGACATTCACTATGCATGTTCCCCTGCGCGCGAGCGAAGCATCCGGCGAATCCTAGCCAATTCATCGACTTACAGTGTCATTCAAGTGTCATCGAAGCTTTATAGAACGGTGACATGCGACGCCTAAGGCTGACCGCGACTTCGGACCTCCTTCTAACGAACCAAAAACGTCCGAGGCCGACGTGGAGAGCGTCTTTTAAAGCAACAGCGGTTGCCCGAGCCTTTGGGCACAAAGACAAGGGTGTCGGATCTTTTCGGTCCGCGGATGTCTTTGGCCGCAAACATGGAGAGAACCCGTGAAACACTGGACCGCATTCGCAGCTGCCAGCGTCATCGCTGCCGCCGCGTCGCTTGTTCCGGCCAACGCCGCCGACATCTCTGGCGCCGGCGCTACGTTCCCCTATCCGATCTACGCGAAATGGGCTGACGCCTACAAAAAGGAAACCGGTAATGGGCTGAACTATCAGTCGATCGGTTCCGGTGGGGGCATCAAGCAGATCAAGGCCAAGACCGTAACCTTTGGTGCCAGCGATGCACCGCTTCCGGGCAAGGAGCTCGACGAAGTCGGCCTCGCCCAGTTCCCGATGGTGATGGGCGGCATCGTGCCGGTCGTCAACCTCGACGGCATCAAGCCGGGCGAGCTCACGATCGATGGTTCGACGCTCGCCAAGATATTTCTCGGTGAGATCAAGAGCTGGGATGACCCGGCGATCCAGAAGCTGAACCCGAAGGCCAAGCTGCCGAAGCAGGCGATCGCGGTCGTGCATCGTTCGGACGGCTCGGGCACCACCTACAACTTCGCCTACTACCTGGCTGACGTGAGCGCGGACTGGAAATCAAAGGTCGGCTTCAACACTTCGGTGCAGTGGCCGGTCGGCATCGGCGCCAAGGGTAACGAAGGCGTCGCCAACAACGTCGCCCAAACCAAAGGTTCGGTTGGTTACGTCGAGTACGCCTATGCCCTGCAGAACAAGCTCACTTACACCAACATGATCAACAAGGCCGGCAAGGTTGTGTCGCCGACCTCGGAAGCGTTCCAGGCTGCGGCGGCCAACGCCAACTGGAAATCGCAGCCGGGCTACGGTGTGATCCTTGCCAACCAGCCGGGGGACAAGTCCTGGCCGATGACCGCGGCGACCTGGATCCTCATCTACAAGAAGCCCGTCGATGCGGCGGCCACCGGTGAAGCACTGAAGTTCTTCGCCTGGGCCTACAAGAACGGCGGCAAGATGGCCGAGAGTCTCGACTATGTCCCGATGCCGGCCAACGTGGTCAATGACATCGAGCAGTACTGGAAGAGCGAGATCAAGGACGCGAGCGGCAAGCCCGTGTTTGCGATGGCCAACTGATCTCACGTCGATGGGAAAGGGCGCCACTACGGCGCCCTTTCCTTGTCCACCGCCGGTAACAGGCGGCTTGTGTTGCGGCCTCCAGGCCGCTTGAGTGGCCCTCCAAAGCGGCGAAAAGCCCAAGGAGAGCCGGATGCAACCGACCCGGAGGTCGCCCGTGGTTGACGTGGCGTTGCAAGGTTCAGGCATCTCGATTGCCGAGCAGGTTGACCGCGCCAAGATTCTGCAGCGCTTGCGGTTGGGTGACGTCGCGTTCCGCCATATCACCCGTGCTGCCGCGGTCACCGTTCTTGTCATCCTTGGCGGTATCATCATCTCGCTGGTTTGGGGGTCATTGCCGGCGCTGCGCGCCTTCGGCGTGAGCTTTCTTTACGAGGAGGTCTGGAACCCGGTTACCGAAAAATTCGGCGCCATTGCGCCGATCTATGGCACGGTGATGACCTCGTTTATCGCCATGCTGATCGCCGTGCCGGTCGGCCTGTTCATCGCGCTGTTCCTCACCGAATTGTGCCCCATGTGGTTGCGGCGTCCGATCGGCATCGCCATCGAGCTGCTTGCCGGCATTCCCAGCATCATCTACGGCATCTGGGGCCTGTTCGTATTCGCGCCATTCCTCCAGCAATATGTGCAGCCGTTCCTGATCACGGTATTCGGCCCAGTACCGGTGTTGTCGACTTTGTTCGAAGGGCCGCCCTATGGCATCGGCATTTTCACTGCCGGCCTGATCCTGGCAATCATGGTGCTACCCTTCATCACATCGATTTCGCGGGATGTGTTCGAGGCAGTGCCGCCGGTGCTCAAGGAAGCGGCCTACGGGCTCGGCTGCACGACCTGGGAGGTCGCGCGCTACGTCGTGTTGCCCTATACGCGCGTCGGTGTGATCGGCGGCGTCATGCTTGGCCTCGGCCGCGCGCTTGGAGAAACCATGGCGGTCACCTTCGTGATCGGCAATGCGCACCGCATTTCGGGCTCTTTGCTTGCGCCAGGCACCACCATTTCCGCAACCATCGCCAATGAATTCACCGAGGCCGTCGGCGATCTTTATACGTCGGCATTGATCGCGCTCGGCCTGATCCTGTTCGTCATTACCTTCATCGTGCTGTCCATTGCGAGACTATTGTTGATGCGGCTGAACGCACGGGTCGGGGTCTGACCATGGATTCGTCGCACTCCCCGCTCTATGCCAGGCGCCGACGCCGCAACGTCATGACCATGGGGCTCGCCTATGCCGCGACCGGCTTCGGCCTCTCCTGGCTGGTCCTGATCCTGGCGGTGCTGCTGTGGGAAGGCTTCAGCGGCTTGTCGCTTGCGGTGTTCACAGAAATGACCCCGCCGCCCGGTGCCGCCGGCGGCCTGCTCAACCCGATTATGGGCAGCCTGGTGATGACGACGATTGCGGTGCTGATCGGTACGCCACTTGGCATCCTCGCCGGGACCTACATGGCCGAATACGGGCGCTACGACAAACTCACAAGTGTGGTGCGCTTCATCAATGACATCCTGCTCAGCGCGCCCTCGATTGTGATCGGCCTGTTCGTTTACGAGATTATGGTCGCTCAGATGGGCCACTTCTCGGGCTGGGCCGGCGCGGTGTCCCTGGCGGTGATCGTGGTGCCGGTGGTGGTGCGCACGACCGAGGACATGCTCACGCTAGTGCCCGACACGCTGCGCGAAGCCGCCGCATCGATCGGGCTGCCGCGCTCGCTGATGATCCAGAAAGTCGCCTATCGAGCCGCGCGCGCCGGCATGATCACCGGCGTGCTGCTGGCGGTCGCACGCATTTCCGGCGAAACCGCGCCGCTCTTGTTTACGGCACTCAACAATCAGTTCTGGAGTCTCAACCTGAATGCGCCTGTCGCCAGCCTGCCTGTTGTGATCTTCCAATTCGCGCTTAGTCCCTACAAGGACTGGCAGAGCCTGGCCTGGACCGGCGCTCTGATCATCACATTAGCGGTGCTGACGCTTAGCATCATCGCCCGGATCCTTGCCGCCCCGAGAAAAACGTCATGAGCGTAACAGCCACCATCACCGTACCGACCGTTAGCCATACCTTGTCCGTCGACGAGGTCCTTAAGGAAAAAATCTCCATCCGCAATCTGGATTTCTTCTATGGCGACAACCGCGCCCTGAAGAGCATCAACGTGCCGCTCTACCAGAGCAAGGTGACGGCCTTCATCGGTCCGTCCGGCTGCGGCAAGTCGACCCTGCTGCGCATCCTCAACCGGATGTACGATCTTTATCCGAACCAGCGCGCGAGCGGCCATGTGACGCTTGACAACGAGGACATTCTCTCGCCGACGCAAGACCTTAATCTGCTCCGCGCCAAAGTCGGCATGGTGTTCCAAAAGCCGACGCCATTCCCGATGACCATCTACGAGAATATTGCCTTCGGCATCAGGCTGTATGAGCGGCTGTCGAAGTCCGAACTGGATGACCGGGTCAGGCGAGCGCTCGAGCGCGCGGCGCTCTGGGAAGAAGTAAAGGACAAGCTGGGTGCCAACGGGCTTTCACTGTCCGGCGGCCAGCAGCAGCGCCTGTGCATCGCGCGTACAGTCGCGGTGCGGCCGGAGGTGATTCTGTTCGACGAGCCCTGCTCGGCGCTCGATCCGATCTCCACCGCCAAGATCGAGGAGCTCATCGACGAGCTCAAGGATGACTACACGATCGCTATAGTGACCCACAATATGCAGCAGGCTGCGCGCGTGTCGGACTTCACGGCCTTCATGTATCTCGGCGAACTGATCGAGTATGGCGAAACGACGCGAATGTTTACGACGCCTAACGATCGCCGCACGCAGGACTACATAACCGGTCGCTTCGGCTGACATGCCCGTGCCTGAAGGACAACAACAATGACCGATCAGCATACGACCAAGGCTTTCGATGTTGACCTGCAGGACCTCGCCCGCATGGTCGCGGAAATGGGTGGTCTCGCCGAGAAGCAGGTTGCCGACTCGGTTGACGCATTGGCCAAGCGTGACTCCGCGTTGGCGCAGCGGGTCGTCATGGCCGACGCCAATATCGACACCTTGCAAACCGAGATCGAGGAAAAGGCGGTGCTCACGATTGCCCGCCGTCAGCCGATGGCCGTCGACCTCCGTGAAGTCGTCGGCGCATTGCGTCTCGCCAACGATCTCGAACGCATCGGCGACCTCGCCAAGAACATCGCCAAGCGCGTGATGGCGCTGAATGCCGAATTCCCGCCGCCCAAGCTCATTCGTGGCGTCGAGCACATGACCGACCTTGTGCTCCAGCAGATGAAACTGGTACTCGATTCCTACGGTCGCCGTGACGTCAGCAAGGCGATGGCAGTCTGGCGTGGCGACGAGGAGATCGACGCGGTCTGCACCTCCGTCTTCCGCGAGCTTCTGACCTATATGATGGAAGACCCGCGCAATATCACCTTCTGCATCCACCTGATGTTCTGCGCCAAGAACATCGAACGCATGGGCGACCACGCCACCAACATCGCGGAAACGGTGCACTACATTATCGAAGGCCGTCCGATCACCGATCAGCGTCCGAAAGGCGACACGACCACGATTCCCACGCTACGTACGGCGGCCGAAAGATAGGCTTCGCATGAACGCGCGTATTCTTATTGTCGAAGACGAGGAGCCGCTCACAATGCTGCTCCGCTACAACCTCGAGGCCGAGGGCTATGAGGTCGAGACGTCCGCCCGTGGCGACGAGGCCGACACGCGGCTGAAGGAGACAACGCCCGATCTGATCGTGCTCGATTGGATGTTGCCGGGCCTTTCCGGCATTGAATTGTGTCGCCGCCTGCGCGCGCGTCCGGAGACGCGTCAGCTGCCCATCATTATGCTCACCGCGCGCGGCGAGGAAAGCGAGAAGGTCCGCGGGCTTGCGACCGGCGCCGACGACTACATCGTCAAGCCGTTCTCCGTCCCCGAATTGCTCGCGCGCGTGCGTGCGCTGCTGCGGCGCGCTAATCCCGATCGCGTCGCCAGCGTGCTCAACATCGGCGATATCGAGCTCGACCGTGAAAAGAAACGGGTGTCACGCAACGGTCGCCCGGTCGATCTCGGACCGACCGAATACCGCCTGCTGGAATTCCTGATGGAGCGGCCCGGTCGTGTGTTCTCGCGCGAGCAATTGCTCGACGGCGTCTGGGGATCGGACATCTATATCGACGAACGCACCGTCGACGTGCATGTCGGCCGGCTGCGCAAGGCGATCAACCGCGGCGAGACAGCCGATCCAATCCGCACCGTTCGCGGCGCAGGTTACGCGCTCGACGATCGCTTTGGCCGCATGAGCTGATGGCCTGGCCGGCCACGCTAGATTGATTTCAATTCCGGAACGACCGCTTGTCCCGACGGCGATCCGTGAGCGGCTGATAGGCGACGCGGCAGTGATAGGAGCAATACGGCAAGTCGTTTGCGGTATCGCCGCCGCAGAAAAAGAACTCGGTGCTGCCCGGGTCGCCGACCGGCCAGCGGCAGGTCTTCTCGTTCAGCTGAAGCAAGGTCTTGCGCTGCTCGACCGGAATTTCGATCAGCTCCGGTTCCGGCTCGACCTCGTAGTCATAGGCGAGCGCCGTGTTACCGCGCATCGATGCGCGCGGAACTCGCATCATATGCCCAGAGGAGCGCGGCTTGCGTGGGCGCGGGGCGTTCGATGACGGGCTTTTGGCCCGGCCGGAAAGCCCGAGCCGGTGGACTTTGCCGATGACGGCATTGCGAGTGATGCCGCCAAGTTCGGCCGCGATTTGGCTGGCGGACAGGCCGTCCGCCCATAACTTCTTCAGGAGCTCGACCCGCTCGTCCGTCCAGCTCATTTGGTTTTCTCCTTAGGCCTCAAGGTCTTGGATGGAATCCGACCCCGTCGTCGGGCGCACCATCGAGCGCCAGACGCGTACGCGTCAGGAATGTACAAGAAGCCCCGTAGCACGAGATGTCGTACTACCTGTCCAAGAAGCTACAATAGGCAGTGACTCCCGTGCAAGCACTCACAGTGTTCTCCGTCCAGCTACCAACAGTTTTTCCCTTAGAATCTGCGGTTGCGGCGCAATTGAGTCATGGATTCAGCTGGTCGTTCGCTGTGTTGACAGCGCAAGGTCGGGCAATAGAATGAAAAAAGTGCCGCCCGGCGAGGCGGCACATTTCTTTTCGGCGCGCGTGGTGCCGAAAAGTGGATACGGTTTGAACAAGACCACGCGCAAACCGATACGTTCGACGAAAGCAAAGTGCCGTGAGCTCGCATCTATTGCCGACATACGCGCGCGTCGATCTCGCGTTCGAGCGAGGCGAGGGCGCATGGCTGTTCACGGCCGAAGGCGATCGGTACCTGGATTTCACCGCCGGCGTCGCCGTCAATGCGCTGGGCCACGCGCATCCGCACCTGGCCGACGCACTCACCAAACAAGCGCACAAGGTCTGGCACGTCTCAAATCTTTTCCGCATCCCGGAAGGCGAAAAGCTCGCCGATCGGCTGTGCGCCATCAGCTTTGCCGACACCGTGTTCTTCCAGAATTCCGGCGCCGAGGCGATCGAATGCGCGATCAAGATGGTGCGCAAGTATCAGTCGGCCTCCGGCAAGCCCGAGCGCTATCGCATCATCACATTCGAAGGCGCCTTCCATGGGCGCACTTTGGCTGCAATCGCCGCGACCGGTAACAAGAAATATCTGGAAGGCTTCGGACCGCCGGTCGACGGCTTCGACCAGGTACCGTTTGGTGACCTTGAAGCGGCCAAGCGCGCGATCGGGCCGGCGACGGCTGCGATTCTTATCGAGCCTATCCAGGGCGAAGGCGGTGTGCGGGTCGCGCCGCCAACATTCCTGCGCGCGCTCCGTAAGCTTTGCGACCAGCATGGGCTCTTGCTGGTATTTGACGAAATACAGACCGGCTTTGTCCGCTCAGGCGAAATGTTCGCCTATGAGCGCAGCGGCGTTAAGCCCGACGTCATGGCGATTGCGAAGGCGCTTGGCGGCGGCTTCCCGATCGGCGCATGCCTTGCAACGACGGAAGCCTCGAAAGGGATGACCGTCGGAACGCATGGCACGACCTTCGGCGGAAATCCACTCGCTATGGCGGTTGGTAACGCCACGCTCGACGTCATGACCGACCCCGAATTTCTCGACCGCGTGCGAAAGAATGCGTTGTTGCTCAAGCAGCGCCTCGCCGAGCTGAAAGACCGGTATGCGTCGGTGATCGCGGAGGTGCGCGGCGAAGGCCTTCTGATTGGCCTACGCATGATCCCGCAAGCGTCCGAAATGGTCGACGAGCTGCGCGCGGAAAAGATGCTTACCGTCGGCGCAGGCGACAACGTCGTGCGTCTTCTGCCGCCGTTGATTATTGGCGAGGAAGAAATTTCAGAAGCTATCGCCAGGATCGATCGCGCCTGCGCGCGGCTCGCGCAGACGCATGCACGGACCGCGAAGGTGGCGTCATGACGGCGAACGGCGTCCGGCATTTCCTCGATCTCACCGATATTCCGAAGCCGGTCCTGGCTGGCCTGATAGACAGGAGCCGGGCCATGAAGACCGCGCGCGTCAAAGGTCAGATTGCGTCGCCACTTGCCGGCAAGACTTTGGCCATGGTGTTCGACAAACCGTCGACTCGCACGCGCGTCTCATTTGATGTCGCCATGCGCCAGCTGGGCGGCGAAGCAATCCTGCTCACGGCCCAGGAAATGCAGCTGGGGCGCGGCGAGACGCTTGCCGACACGGCGCGGGTTTTGTCGCGTTATGTCGATGTCATCATGATCCGGATTCTCGATCATGAAGCCGTGCACGAGCTCGCGCGGCATGCGACGATTCCGGTGATCAACGGGCTGACGCGGCGGTCGCATCCTTGTCAGGTATTGGCTGACGTCATGACCTATGAGGAAAAGCGTGGGCCGATCCGCGGACGCACCGTCGCCTGGACCGGCGACGCCAACAACGTGCTGGCGAGCTGGATGCACGCCGCCGAGCGCTTCGATTTCCAGCTGCGGGTGGCGACCCCGGCGGAGTTGCGGCCGAAAAAATGGCTGATGGACTGGGTGAAATCGTCAGGCGCCGCCATCTTGATCGGCGATGACCCGGATGCCGCGGTTAAGGATGCGGACTGTGTGGTTACCGATACCTGGGTGTCGATGGGCGATCGCGACGGCAAGCTTCGGCACAACATCCTCAAGCGTTACCAGGTCAATGCCCGCTTGATGGCGAAGGCCAGATCGGATGCGCTGTTCATGCATTGCCTGCCCGCGCATCGCGGCGAGGAGGTGACCGATGAGGTCATCGACGGCCCGCAGTCGGTCGTCTTCGATGAAGCCGAGAACCGGCTGCATGCCCAGAAGGGCCTGCTGGCCTGGTGCTTGCACGCCGACGCCTGAGACGTCTCGCGCATACCGGGACCGCTCGCGTAACAAGGCCTCGCATTCCTGGTGCCGAACGTTACATAGGGCTCATGACTGATCCTCAAATCGCTATCCCGTCCCGTGCGCCCTCTGCGACCACGGTCGATGACACCGTCATGCCCTTCGAAGTCGCCAAGCTCGACCTGCGTGGCCGGGTGGTCCGGCTCGGGCCAGCCGTGGACGAAATTCTCGCACGCCATGCCTATCCGCAGCCGGTGGCAAAGCTCCTCGGAGAGGCCATCGTATTGACGGTTATGTTGGGCTCGGCGGTGAAAATCGACGGCCGGTTCATCCTGCAGACGCAGGGTGACGGTCCGGTTCGGATGCTGGTCGTGGACTTCATCGCGCCCGACAAGGTGCGCGCCTGCGCGCATTTTGACAAAAGTCGGGTGGCGGCGGCGATCGCATCCGGCGACTCGGACGGAGGCGCATTGCTCGGCAAGGGTCATCTTGCGATGACGATCGATCAGGGCCCCGACATGAGCCGCTACCAGGGTCTCGTCGCGCTCGACGGCAGCTCGCTGGAGGACGTTGCCCACGAGTATTTTCTGCGCTCGGAACAGATTCCGACGCGCGTGCGCCTTGCGGTCGCCGAAGAACTGCGACCCGAAGCCGGCGGAACGCGCCATCGTTGGCGCGCCGGCGGCATGATGCTGCAATTCCTGCCGAAGGCACCGGAACGCGCGCGCGTCGCCGATCTTGATCCCGGCGATGCGCCCGCGGGCACCGCGCCGCATGCCATCGAGGAAGACGACGCCTGGGTGGAAGGTCAGGCGCTGATTTCGACCGTCGAGGATGTCGAACTGATCGATCCTTCGCTGTCGAGCGAACGGCTGGTCTACCGGCTTTTCCATGAGCCGGGCGTCCGCGTGTTCCGCGCCAGTCCGTTGCGCGCGGAGTGCTCGTGCTCACGCGCAAAC
>DATBTA010000258.1:0-10206 GCA_036559505.1 Pseudolabrys sp.
AACCGGGGCAATCAGTTGTCGGGGGGCGAGCAGCAGATGCTGGCGATCGGCCGCGCGCTCATCGGCAATCCGACGGTCCTGCTGATGGACGAGCCGTCGGAAGGGCTGGCGCCGGTGATCGTCGAGGAGCTGGCGCGCGCGGTAAAGCGACTGACGCAATCGAGTGGCCTGGCCATCGTGCTGGTCGAGCAGAACACGCGGCTTGCGCTCGACATTTCTCCGCGCGCGGTCGTGATGGACCGTGGCCGCATCGTCTATGACGGCGCCAGCGAAATCCTGCGCAAGGACCCGGCCAAGCTCGAGCAACTCATCGGCGTGGTGAAGGCGTAGCGCAGGCGCATTGGGCCGTCGCCCATGGCATTGCCTTTCATCCGTGCGGAAGGCATAGAGCGCGCATGAAACGCAGCACCGATCGCATTCTCACGACGCACGTTGGCAGTCTCATTCGCCCACAGCCGCTGCAGGAATTCCTGCGCGCCAAGCAGGGCGGCAAGCCTTACGACGTAAAAGCCTACCAGAAATGCCTGAGCGTCTCCGTTGCCGACGTCGTGCGCGAGCAGGCGGGTGCCGGCATCGACGTCGTCAGCGACGGCGAGTTCGGCAAGTCGATCAGCTGGGCGCAATACGCGCTCGAACGGCTGTCGGGTTTCGAGCGGCGGCCGCTCAGGCAGGAGGCGGCCAATCCCTTCAAGCGCGGCGCCGACCGTACCAAGTTCGCGGAGTTCTATGCCGAGCTTGATGCCAGGGAAGGAGTTGCGACCACGACCGATGCCGTCTGTGTCGGCCCGATCAAATATACCGGACAGGCCGAGCTGCAGCGCGACATCGACAATTTCAAGAGCGCGCTCAAGGACGTGAAGGTGGAAGAGGCCTTTCTTCCCGTCGCCGCGCCGGCGAGCGTGATCCCCGACCGCAAGAACGAGTACTACAGGAGCGACGAGGAGCTGCAAACCGCGATCGCAGAGGCAATGCGCACCGAATACAAGATGATCATCGATGCCGGCTTTCTGCTGCAGCTCGACGATGCGCGCAGTGCGGTCACCTATGACCGCATGGTGCCGCCGGCGAGCTTTGCCGACTACCGCGCGTGGCTTTCGAAGCAAGTCGATATTCTCAATCACGCGATCGAGGGTCTGCCCGCCGACCGCATCCGCTACCACGTGTGTTGGGGCTCGTGGCCGGGGCCGCATACCAGCGACGTGCCGCTTAGGGAGATCGTGGATCTGATCTTGAGGGTGAAAGTAGGCGCCTATGTCATCGAGGGCGCCAACCCGCGTCACGAGCACGAATGGCAGGTCTGGAAAAATGCAAAGCTCGGCCCGGGGCAGGTGCTGATTCCGGGCGTCATCAGCCATGCCACCAATGTCGTCGAGCATCCCGAGTTGGTCGCGGAGCGCATCACGCGGTTGGCGCGCGTGCTTGGCCGCGAAAACGTGATCGCCGGCACCGATTGCGGCTTCGCTCAGGGCCCTTTCCATCGCCGCGTGCATCCGTCACTGATGTGGGCGAAACTGGAAGCGCTGAGCGAAGGGGCCCGGCTTGCGAGCAGGGAACTCTGGTCCTAGCATTCTCTTTACGCAGGAATCCACGGAGGCTCGTCGTGAACGTCAACGCTCAGCCGGCCAAAGGGCTCGCGATCCCCTTCGATCACAATCGCCTTGATCGCCTGATGGATGAGGCCGGCCTCGATGTTGTGCTGGCGACGTCAAAGCACAATGTCCAGTATCTGCTCGGCGGCCATCGCGCCGACTTCTTCGACTACATGGATGCGACCGGCGTGACCCGCTATCTGCCGGTGCTGGTCTACCCGAAAGGCGCGCCGGAGAAGGCGGCTTACATCGGTCACCGCCTGGAGAAATTTCAGCGCGAGCTCAATCCGATGTGGACGCCGGAGACCCAGACAAACACCTGGGGAACGGTCGATGCCATGGAGAAGGCGATTGCGCACATGCGCAAGATCGGCCTCAAGCCCAAGCGCATTGCAACCGAGTTCGGCTTCCTGCCTTACGATGCCTCGCAGGTGCTGCGCGCCGCATTTCCCGACGCCGAGTGGGTCGATGCGCTCTACGTGCTCGAGCGCCAGCGCGTGAAGAAGTCCGCCGAAGAATTGAAATTGCTGAAATACGCATCCGAAGCCGTCATCGAGTCGATGCAGTCGGTCATCGCGGGCAGCAAGCCCGGCATCACTAAAGCCGAGGTGGTCGAGGCGCTTCGCCGCGAGGAGACCAACCGCGGTCTTACTTTTGAATATTGCCTGATCACCTGCGGCACCAGCATGAACCGTGCGCCCTCCGACCAGAAATGGGAGAAGGGCGAGATCATGTCGATCGATTCCGGCGGCAACTACGAGGGCTATATCGGCGACGTCTGCCGCATGGCGATCCAGGGCGAGCCGGATGCCGAGCTTGAGGATCTTCTTGGCGAGATCGAAATGATCCAGCGCGCGGCGATGAAGCCGATCCGCGCCGGAATGATCGGCGGTGAAATCTACGCCGCGGCGGCGCCGCTGGTGCAGAAATCAAAGCACAACAACCACATGGAATTCCTCGCGCACGGCATGGGCATGGTCAGTCACGAGGCGCCGCGTCTCACCGATCGCGGCCCGGTGCCTTACCCGAGCGAATACGCGAAGGAGCCGCTGGAAGCCGGCATGGTGGTGTCGGTCGAGACCACGCTGATGCATCCGGCGCGCGGCTTCATCAAGCTCGAGGATACGGTCGTCGTCACCGACAAGGGCCACGAGGTTTACGGCGAGGGCGCGCGCGGCTGGAACCGGGCGGGGCGGGGATAGCTAGCGCTTTGTCTTGGCGTCTATCTCCGCCGCCAGCGCCTTGAGCTTTGCGGAAATTTCCACCGGGTAGGCGGCGCCGGATTCAAGGCGCCGCAGCGGCTCCGGCAATCGCGCCAGTTCACGTTTAGCGCGTTCACGAATTTCCGCGAGCGTCGGCACCGGCGCGACGCGCTTGCCGCCACGCATCACCGGCGCGACAAGCGCTTCGCCATCGTGCCTGTCGCTCTCGAGCGAGAGCACATCGCCGCGCATCCGCTCTTTCGCGTCGTAGGCTCGCCACACCTGCTTGCGGCCGGGCCAGGTCTGCTTGCCTTCGGAGAGCTTGCGGCGGGGCCGGCCGGCGTATTCCTGCAGCTTGTAGGCACAGTCGAGCGAGGGCGCGTCGATCGAAGCATCGAGATTAACACCGATGCCGAAGCCGTCGATCGGCGCTTTCGCCGCGGCCATCTTCAGCAAGACATCCTCGTTGATGCCGCCGCTCACCAGGATAATGACCTCTTCGAGTCCGCCGGCATCGAGAATGCCGCGCACTTTCTTCGCCATGTCTGTAAGATTGCCGCTGTCGATGCGCACGCCGCGGATCGCGATGCCGTCGGCCTGCAACTTCCGCGCAAGCTCCACGACTTTCCGCGCGCCGGCTTCGGTGTCGTAGGTGTCGATCAGCAGGATCACGCCTTCAGGCCGCGAGCGCGCGAAATTCTCGAACGCCGTCATCTCGTCGTCGTGCACCTGCACAAAAGAATGCGCCATCGTGCCGACGATCGGGATGCCGTAGCGCTCGCCGGCAAGCACGTTTGCGGCGCCACCAAATCCGGCGATATAGCTCGCGCGCGCGGAAAACAGTCCGGCCTCGGCGCCGTGCGCGGTGCGCAGGCCGAAATCGGATAGAATTTTTCCGGGCGCGGCGAGCACCATGCGCGCGGCTTTCGAGGCGATCATGGTCTGGAAATGCAGGATGTTGATCAGTCGCGTCTCGACCAGCTGCGCCATCGGCAGCGGTGCGGTGATACGCAGCAGCGGCTCATTGGGAAAACAGGCGGTGCCTTCCGGAATGGCGTGCACATCGCCGGTGAAGCGGAACGCAGCAAGGTAGTCGATGAGGTTGCTTCGGAATCGCTTGGTGCTCTTCAGCCAATCAATCTCACCCGGCGAGAAACGCAACGTCTCGAGATAGGCGAGGGCATCGTCCAGGCCGGCGGCAAGAAGAAAGCCGCGCCGTTCCGGCAGGCGGCGCACGAAGAACTCGAACACGGCCTCTTTGTCCTCGCCGCGGTCCAGATAGGCCTGGACCATGTTGAGCTCGTAGAGGTCGGTGGTGAGCGGACTTTCGGGGGATGTCATGGTGCGTTGCACGCGATAGTTCTGTTGCGGCGAGAGTATCCCGCGGCGCATTAATTTTACTCGCTTGGGCGAGATAACATGAAAGCAATTCTGACCTTAGCGGCGCTTCCTGGCGCCGCAACCGCAGCGTAACCGGCACTACCGGATAGCCCCTTTAAGGGTTTGGTGGGAGGTTTGCCGAGGCTGCATTTAAAACTTTGCCAAGTTCAACGTCTTACTTGCCTGGGGCACCGCGCACCGAATCAAGAGTTTGCCCTCGTTGGCTGTTCGGCGATAAGCTTTTCTTTTGGTGAAATGCTTCGCGACCGGCCTCGGGGGGCCGGACGGAGCCGTAAGCGGAAGCACGCTGCGGCTTGAATTCATTTGTCAACAAATGGGGGCGACAATGCGCGGGTTTCACTGCAGGCGAATGACACTAGCGGCAATCGCTATCGGTACGGCGTTGATCACCATGCGGACCGAAGCCGCAACGATCACAATGCCCGGCGCTCTGCGTGTTGCGGCGGCAGAGCTGTCTCTGATTGAAAAGACTCAGTTTGTCTGGGGAGGCCGTAGATACTGTTGGTACGACGATGCGTGGAGTGGACCGGGTTGGTATTGGTGCGGTTATGCATGGCGTCGCGGGTTTGGCTGGGGCGGTGGCATTGGCTGGCATGGCTGGTCCCATCATCATCATCACCACGGCGGCATGGGTGGTGGCGGCGGCATGGGTGGCGGCGGCGGTATGGGCGGCATGGGTGGTGGTGGTGGCATGGGTGGTGGCGGCGGTATGGGCGGCATGGGTGGTATGGGCGGCGGCGGTGGTGGTATGGGCGGTGGTGGCGGTATGGGCGGCGGCGGCGGAATGGGTGGCGGCGGTGGCGGCGGCGGTATGTCCGACATTCGCGCCAAGCACGACGTCGTCCTGCTCGGCCACCTCGACAACGGCCTCGGCTTCTATCGCTTCAGCTACAATGGAAGCGACAAGGCGTATGTCGGCGTGATGGCGCAGGAAGTCGAAGCAATCATGCCCGACGCTGTCGTGCGCGGTAACGACGGCTATCTGCGTGTGTATTACGACCGACTCGGTTTGCGCATGCAGACTTGGGAAGATTGGGTCGCCGCCGGCGCAAAAATTCCGGCGCCGCTGAAATCGTTGCAACATTAAAGTTCCAACTAGATCAATGTTGAACAAAATGAAGGACGGCTGAAAGGCCGCCCTTCATTTTGTGTGCCGGGCCGGCGTTTGCGTTGTGTCCTCCTCATCCAGCGAATGTCGACAGTGAGGAAGCGGCGGTAGCGGTGCCATGACAGCCCCCGTATTCAAACTTCGGCTGACGATTTTTATCGCCGCCATATTGGCCAGCGCGGCGTTGTTATTCGCGGTGCAGCCGATGTTCACCAAGATTGTGCTGCCGCGGCTGGGCGGTGCCGCGGCGGTATGGTCGGTCGCAATGGTGTTCTTCCAGGCGGCACTGCTGGCCGGCTATGCATACGCCCATCTGCTAACGCGATACGCGCCGGGCCGTCCGTCAGTTTTGATCCATCTGGCGGTGATTATTGCTGCATGTCTCGCGTTGCCGATTCATATCGCCAGCGGATGGGGCCGGCCGCCAGTGACGGGCGAGTCATTCTGGCTCCTTAAATTGTTTGCGGTATCGATCGGGTTACCGTTCTTCGCGCTCGCGGCCAATGGACCGCTGCTGCAGGCGTGGTTCGTTCGGACCGACCACCCGGCAGCAAAAGATCCCTATTTTCTGTATGCCGCGAGCAATAGCGGAAGCTTTCTCGCGTTGATCTCATATCCGTTGCTGATCGAGCCATTCGTGCGGCTTGGGACCCAGACATGGTTCTGGACGATCGGCTTCTATGTCTTGATCCTTTTGATCGCGGCCTGTGGCTTGATGATGCTGCGATCACCCACCGTGTCATTCAGCGCGCGCGCCGACGCCGCGAAAGCCACTCCGCCGACGTGGCACAATGTTGCGTCTTGGCTCGCACTTGCTGCAGTACCGTCTGGCCTTCTGCTCGCAATCACCGCCCATATCTCGACGGACGTGGCGGCTGTGCCGCTGTTATGGGTGCTGCCGCTTGCGCTCTATCTGTTGACCTTCGTCATTGCCTTTCAAACGCGTCCTCTGTTGCCGCATTGGCTCGTCATCAACGTGCAACCGATTTTTGTCGTGGGTCTTGTTGCCACGCTCGTCGTCGTTCCGATCGACAAGATCGTCAACCTTATCGCTATCCACCTGATCGTGTTCTTCGTATGCGCGCTGATGTGCCACGGCGAGCTTGCTCGTCGTCGGCCGGCGCCTTCGCATCTTACCGCCTTTTATATGTGGATCTCGGCCGGAGGAATGATCGGGGGCGTGGCAACCGGACTGGTCGCGCCACATGTATTCAACTGGGTCGCGGAATATCCAGTTCTGATCGTGCTCGCGGTGCTGTGCCGGCCGGGACTCGCATTGCCGCCCGGTCGCAGCGGACAGTCTGCGCTGCTCGCTGCGCTTGGCATTGCGGCGCTGATCGTCCTCGGCTTTACAGGCTACGTTCAGACACTCAGCAATAACCTGTTCGGCGTGGCGATCGGCGTCATGCTGGGACTCACGGTGCAGTACTGGCGAGCGCCGCTACCGTTCGCTGCCATCATCGCTTTCGTGTTTCTCGCCGGCTTCTACTACAACGAGAACATTCGCAGTCAGACCGTGCGTAACTTCTTCGGTGTTCTCAGTATCACCGAAACATCGGATGGCAGATTTCGCGTGCTCTGGCACGGCACCGCCGCGCAGGGCGCCCAGCGTATCCGAGACGACAATGGCGCGCCTGTCACCGGCCGCCCGGAAATGATTTCGGAATTCTTTGCCGGCGCGGGCATCGCGCAGGTTTTCGAAGCAGTGCGCGCACGGAATGCGGGGCCGACGAGCGTCGCCGTAATCGGGCTTGGTGCCGGAACGCTCGCGTGCTCAGTGCGACCGGGGGATTCGCTGATTTATTATGAAATCGATCCGGATGTGGTTCGCATCGCGCAAAATCCTGAAATGTTCAACTTCGTGTCGGAATGCGCGCCGCATATACCGATTGTTGTCGGTGATGCGCGGCTCACGCTCGCGGATGCGACGGACGGAACTTATGATTTGATTTTCGTTGATGCGTTCCTCGGCGCCGCTATCCCCATTCATTTGCTCACCCATGAGGCGATGGCGACTTACTTTCGCAAGCTCAGGCCGCACGGCATCGTGGCGATGCATATCTCGAACCGCAACCTGGAGCTCGCCTCTGTCGTGGCCGGCATCGCAGAAGCCAATGGTGCCGTCGTGCGCGTGTATGACGGCGGCGACGTGGAAGAGGACGAAAACGAGCAGAAATGGGTACCGCGGGTTGCCGTAGTGGCGCGCAACCAAGAAGATTTCGGAGCACTTGGCGCGTCGCGCTATTGGCCGATCCGCGACAATGACCCAAATCAACGAGTGTGGAGCGATGATTATTCCGACATTTTTGGCGCCGTATTTCGGAATCTACGTGAGCGCAGCTCCTCTACTGGCGAGTGAGGGCGGTCGATCTGCCTCAAAGGTCTGCGTGCGGCGGTAAGCCGAAAATCGGTCTTAATACCGAGGCGCGTCGTTGACAGGCCAAAGCACGCAGGTCAGCCTTTCGTTTTGCCGCAGAGGCATGCAAAATCGTCAGAGAATCCAACTTGATCTCGTGGTCGACTGCCGGCCACTCGTCGGCAAGTTGCTTTACGGCATTGGCCATTGGTTGATAGGCTCTGGCCCAACGAAAATCTGTACGGGGAGGACAACATGAAGGCGTTGCGGACTCTCTTTGTGAGCGCGGCGGCGGTCGGTCTTTTGGTGACGGCTGCGCAGGCGCAAGACAAGACCATCAAGATCGGCGCGCTGTTTCCCATGTCGGGGCCGGGCTCTTACTTCGGCGCGCAGGACAAGCAGGGCGTCGAGCTCGCGCTCGAGCAGCTCAACAAAGCGGGCGTCAACGGTTATAAGTTCGTCGTTCAGTATGAAGATTCAAGCTGCAGCCCGCTTCCGGCAACGCAGGCCGCCAAGCGCCTGATCGAGCAGTTCAAGCCCGACGTCATCATCGGCGAGGAATGCTCGGACGCGACGCTTGCCGTGATGCCTGTGGTTGAGCAGGCGAAAGTGCCGCTGCTCAACGCCGGCTCGTCGTCGATCAAGGTGACCGAGCCCGGCAATCCGTGGACATTCCGCATCATGCCGAACGAGGTGATGCAGGGCATCAATCTCGCGGAGAATGCGTCCAAGCGCATGAAGGCGGAGACCGCGGTGCTGCTGTTCGAGAACACCAATGCCGGCATCGGCAATGCTCAGGTGTTCAAGGAGAACTTCACCAAGGCCGGCGGCAAGGTGCTGGCGGAGATCGGCTTTGGCCGCGACGTCAACGACTTTACGGCGATCGCGACGCGCGTGGCCGGCCTCGGTAAGGTGGACGTCATTCCGACCTACACGCTTGAAGGTCAGGGCCTCAAGATTACCCAGGCGCTGGCGCAGGCCGGCGTCACCAAAGGCGGCGGCGGCAATGCCATCCAGATCGGCACGATCTGGCTGCCCTTCGGCTTCGAGCAGAAGGCGGGCAAGGCGGCGCTCGGATATATCCGCATCGTTCAGTTCGACCCGACCGACCCGCGCGACGTGGCGAAGAATTTCGCGGCTGCTTTCAAGGCGAAATACAACGCGGACCCGACGCACTTGAACGCGCATGCCTACGACCAGATCATGCTGATCGCGGACGTCGTCAAGCGGGGCGGGAAGGACGCTCAATCCATCCGGGACGGTCTTGCCGCCACGAAAGGCTATTCGGGCGTCACCGGCAGCGTGGAGTTCGACAAGACCAATCAGAACACCAAGATGGACACCATCCATTACATGGAAACCAAGCCGGACATGTCGTGGACAAGCCTGAAGTGGAACTGATCGGGAAATGACAACAACGATCGTCCTGCAACAGGCGATCAACGGCGTCGTTCTCGGAAGTCTCTACGTCCTGGTGGCGCTAGGCCTGACGTTGATCTACGGCGTGCTCGTGCAGATCAATTTCGCGCACGCCGATTTTGTCACGCTCGGAGCCTTCGCCGCCTATTTTTTCATGCACCTGGTCGGCGGCGGCTACATCCTGAGCATCGCCGTTGCGTTTGTCGTCGGCGCCGCGCTGGGCTGGCTGATCAATGCGGCGATCTTTACGCCCCTGCGCCGCAAGGGGAATGAGCTGCTGCCGCTGATCGCCACCATTGGCGTCTCGGTGATGATGCAGAACCTGATGCTGGCCTGGTTCGGGCCGATTCCCTACGCCTTCGAGACCCAATACAGCAGCGAGGTCATCCGGTTCGCCGGCATCTTCGTGTCCTGGCAGAGCGTGATCATCATCATTGTCTCGATTCTGACCATTGCGTTGCTCTACGCCTTCATGAAGTTCACCTTTCTCGGCAAGGCGCTGCGCGCGGTGGCGCAGGACCGCGAGACGGCGGGCCTGATGGGTATCAATCCCAATTATCTCATCATGCTGACATTCGTCATTGCCTCGGCGCTTGCCGGCATGGGCGGCGCCATGCTCGCGCCGGTGCTGGTGCTGACGCCATTTGCGGGCACTTCCGTCATCGTGAAGGCCTTCGCGATCGTCATCATCGGCGGGTTCGGCAATGTCGAAGGGACCATTCTCGCCGGTCTCATCGTCGGCCTCATCGAAAGCTACACAACGCAATTCCTCGATCCGGGCCTGATCGACATCGTCGTGTTCGCGTTGCTGTTGGTGATGCTGGCAATCAAGCCGACCGGGCTCATTTCGGAAAGACGCGAAGAAAATGTCTGACCCGGCGCTCGCCCAGCCTTTGCCGGGTCAGCGCGCGGCGCTGCGGTCCCGGTGGCTGGCTTATGCGCTTGCGATTGCGGTCATCGTCGTTTTGCCGTTCGTCTTCACCGACACCTATTGGCGGACGAACCTGACGGTCTGCGCGATCAACGTGCTGCTCGCTATCGGGCTCGACTTTATTCTTGGCTATGCCGGGCAGCTCAACCTCGGGCATTCCGCGTTCTATGGGCTGGGCGCCTACGTCTCGACGCTTCTGG
>DATBTA010000259.1:0-1588 GCA_036559505.1 Pseudolabrys sp.
CCTTTGCGGGAAGAGTTTTTAGCGGCCTCGCACGTTAACGGAGCATTGTGCACAAACGGTGTCAGTCATCCTCCGGATGGTCGATGTAGACCAGACCGGCTTTCGCAAGCGGCTCGCGCATCTTGTACATGTCGAGACTAAGCGTGCCTGCCTCGAGCTGCTTGCGTTTTCCGTCTTCATCGTCCTTGCGCTTCTGAGCCTTCTGCGCGGTCTCGACAGCGACTTTCTTCGGAATCACGACGACACCATCGTCGTCCGCAACCACGACATCACCGGGCTCAACGTTGACGCCGGCGCAAACCACCGGGACGTTGACCGCACCAAGCGTAGCTTTCACGGTGCCTTTTGCCGAAATGGCTTTCGACCAGACCGGAAAGCGCATGTCCGAGATCGGCCGGACGTCGCGGCAGCCGGCATCAATGACCAATCCGGCGACGCCACGTGCGCGCAATGCCGTCGCAAGCAATTCGCCGAACATTCCGTCGGAATTGTCTGCCGTGCAGCCAACAACCAGAACATCACCCTTCTGGCACTGCTCGACCGCGACGTGGATCATCCAGTTATCGCCGGGCTGCGCCAGCACGGTGACCGCAGGGCCGGCAATCTGCGCGCCGGCCCAGATCGGCCGCATATAGGGCTTCATCAGCCCCGACCGGCCGAGAGCTTCGTGCGCTGTGGAAACGCCGACCGCGCCGAGCGTTCCGATTGCATTGCTATCGGCGCGTTTGATGTTGCGGATGACGACGGGCTTCATTTCAGAATCTCCTCAACGGTCGGGAACAGTCGCTGATACGCCTCGCCATAGGTCATCGGCACGCCGGTGTTGCGGCTGCCCTGGATGCCCCGGTTGAGGGCGACCCGCTCATAATAGCCCCACAAGTGCTTTTGCGCGGCGAGGATCTGGAATGCCTTGTACTTCTGCTCCCAGACTTCGTCGATTTTCAGAATGAGATTGGGCTTGTAGTTGCACATTTCCGGCTGGTGCGGCTCGAACAGGAACACCGGTGGGGCCGCATATTTGTACTTGGCGTCGGGCTTGTGGCCCATCGCCTGAGCGACAACGCGCGTCTCCTGGGCGAAGTGAGCCGCATTAGGGTGGTCGAAATTGTACGGATCCTCGATCGCGTGCGTCAGTACAAAAGACGGGTTGAGCTCGCGATAGATGTCGACCATGCGATCGAAATGGTTTTCGTCGAGCTTCAGCGGATAGTCGCCGCAGTCGAAGAATTCGATCTCGGCGCCGAGCAGTTTCGCGGCGCGCTCGGCCTCGTCTTTGCGACCGGCTTTTACTTTTTCCAACGTGGCGCCCGGTTCTTTCCAGGCAAACTGGCTTTCCCCGCGTTCGCCGTATGACATGCAGACGATTTTGACCCGGTAGCCGCGCTTCGCGTGCAGGGCGATCGCGCCGCCGGCGCGCCAAACGAAATCACCGGGATGGGCCGTCACGACAAGCCCGGTCTTCTGATCCGCCATGCCACCACTCCTTTTACATATCGGCTTGTTAAAC
The DNA here is from genome assembly GCA_036559505.1 of Pseudolabrys sp. GTDB lineage: Bacteria > Pseudomonadota > Alphaproteobacteria > Rhizobiales > Xanthobacteraceae > Pseudolabrys. The sequence goes on from DATBTA010000259.1 coordinate 1,508, forward strand.
TAGGTTGAGTGGCGGGCGGTCAAGCCGTCGGTAGCGGTTCAAGCGGAGGCATCTCACAATGGCAAATGGCGGGACAACATT